>NZ_JBFUKU010000166.1:0-12749 GCF_056400685.1 Pseudomonas sp. P5_A12
AGCGAGGAGCGACCAGCAGGTGTCAGTACCCGGAGTAGAGAAATCACCAGCGCACTTTCAATAGTTGAGGTGCCAGAGCGGTCGCGCTGTTCTAAAGGTGGATTGTTGACGTCGTTAAAGCTAGCGTTGATGGCATGGATGGCAGATTGAATTAATTTGAAATTTGCAACCTGAAAGCGGTATTCCTTTCGGTTTGCAAGTACGTCGATAGTTGAGTTGCTTTCCAGGCACTGTTTATAGTGTTCTAAAGTCGTGGTGAGCGTGAAAAGAATTTCATTCGGCTCGCAAGTGTAATGTACGGGCTCGTCGCTAGTCAGTACGATGATTTCGTTAGGTCGTAATTCATGATTATTTATAGTGGGTCGACCAACGGAAGCCTGTGAAATGGCAAAGGTGACATAGCCATGAGGTACAGAGCTGATAATAGTCACCGCTGAATCAAACTCCAGTCGACTGCATTGGAGTTCGGGACTTTGAATGAGCTTATGCTGTCGAATGCTTGCTTCACGCTCTGATGGGACGAGGCTCATCTCCCATCGACCAATTGTATGGGTTGTGTCCGCAGGCAAAGTGGCTACACGAAGGACTTCATCAGGAATGCTCATGGAGTTGAACGCTCTTCAGCTAAATGGATAGTGCTAAGCAATGTGTATCAACGACTGTGGTGTCGGTCGTTAAAGCAAATCAATTGGGAGAGTTTGACGAGCGATCCATTTGATCGCTCCTTGACAGTGACGTCCATAAAAAATAAGCGCTGAGTGTAACAATTCTTTTACTTCTGAATTTTCACATTCGGCGTATTGCCTATGAGGCAAAGGCACCTGACTCGACTTCAGCACTGTCGTCACTTTTGTCAGAAATCGATGTCAATGACTCCGGCGTCAGCTCCAATGCAGCTGAAAAAACGTACGCATTACTCAATGGTATATCCAACAGGCTTTGAAGTTTGCAGGGCGCTATTTTCGAACCAAAGATGGCCGTTTTTTGACTTGTTGGACCGATGGCAGCAGCATCAAAGGCTAACAAATCATTGACATGATAGTTGGTGCAGATTTTATATCTGGATTTTTCATCGCCCAGTGTTTTTTTGTTGCTTTCAATACGTGTCGGTTCGGCACTATGAAGTTCATCTTCATAGGCCATGGCCTTGACAGAGAGCAAGACACCAAACGATACGGTTGCGAGGTTTTTTAGCTGCATTGACGTGCTTTCCTTATTAATGGCTTTTCAGGCAGAGCATAGTGTCAGCCGCATCATTACCACGGCTTGGCCTGTGGATAGTCTCGCTCCAACGAGGTTTATCAAAGTCAAAAACTCATATTTGTGGAGTAGCCGGTCTATTTGCAGATGACGCAAGGAACAGATTTCACGGTATTGAGAGGCGACGCAGCCAGGAAAAATCATTATCAAAGTGGAATGAGTGAAAACTCTTGAAGCTCATCAGTCGTATTTTTGGGTGGCGAGGGGCGGTGGTCGTCAGTCGTCTCTTCCTCCTCATGGAACTCATTTTCAGAGTAGATTTTCAGATGCGACAATTTTAGTTTCTCATTCGGGCTCAATTCTATTTCGTAAATTTCGATTTCCGCGCTGCCGATAGAGTATTCATTGTGGGCCATCGAATGAAAAGGTATTGCAACCAGAGTTAGGGGTATCAGGATCTTGGGTGTCATCGATGTTACGGCTCGCAAAAAAATAGGTGTTTTCACCTGCCACCCCAAGATAAATTGTTTTGAAGGAGTATGAAGCTGAAACATAACTTTACAGGCTGTCATGAAGTTTTTTTGGAGAAGCAGGGAGCCRGTGTTTTTGCTGAGAGCTAGCAGGCACGGCTCCGAAACTATAGAGGAGAGACTTTGAAGGGAAGGGGGCTCTGACTCAAATTAGTAATTCTTATTTTTTGTTTGAGCCGGCTTTAGCGGCGCGAGYAGCATCAAGTCCTGTTGCCTGGTCGATTGTACGTGACGTGATTGGCAACAGATGGCTTAGTGATTCATGCAGCGCAAGCGACCAAGGTCGTGGACATAAAAGCAGACAGCTTTTTTATCAGTGGTAGGGATTAATTCGTAGTTTAGAACAGCACCTTCTTGCAGAACGAATTGGCGTCTGAAAAAGAGATCGGGTGTCTTTTCAATGGCAAATAGTTCGTCATCCTGACTAAGTTTTACGTTGCCTACTTTTATTTGAACGTGGTGATTGCTTTCTCGGGTGATATCCGCCGTGATCGTAGCGTTGCGGATCTTTCCGTTCAGGCTTTCCAGAGTGGTTTGCGTAAGGCGACCGTGCCCGATGGTCAGATACTCTTCAGTGTTGAGTTGATTTAAATCTTCGAGCCATTGTCGAGTGATTGTTTGATAACTGGTATTTTCCATGTAATAAGATGGCGAATACATCAAGGAGAAAATACAGGCGGCGTTGATAATTCCCAGCACTATCCAGTGAGCAATAGAAGGTATTTTTAGCTTCATGGCGTTGCTTCCAAACATTGTTGGATCATCAAAGCGAGGTCTTTTTGGTCGCTATTTAGTTGTAAGTTTGCAGTGCTTAGGTCCGGACGAATGCACGAAACAGAATAGTTTGTTTTAAAGAGGTTTAACCAAACCTGCCCCTTTAAATTTGGCGATAGCTGCTGAGCCTGTTTAGCCGAAAGGTCTCGCAGTGATTGAGCCTCTTCGACGCTATTGCCTACTGCATGGATGACTAATTCGTTCACTTTTACGCTGGAAATTTCTATTTTGGGTGTGTCGAAGCCCGAATGGAAACCAGTAAATGCACATACTCCCAAGGTCAAGACATAAGCGGCTGACAGGGCTTTTTTAAAGTAAGTTGGTTTTACGGTTTTGCCTGAAGGCACAAGGATGTCATCACCTCCGCTCGGCGGAAGAACTTCGATTGCGGGCGCAACAGGTTGCGCGACTTCATCGGAAGGCGTCGGCAAGTCTGTTTGTGCATCGACGACATAGTGACGGTTGAAGCAATAGCCTCTTCGTGGGACCGTCATCAAAATCTCGTGATCTCGACTGTCATTCAAAATGTTTCTAAGTGAGAAAACGGCCTGATTCAAACYGCCGGAGGCGACGACGCGGTCGTTCCAGGTGTAGTCGATAATCTCTTCACGGCTTTTAGTCTGACCCGGTTCCGTAAGCAGCAGGTCCAGTAGGCGCGATTCGGCTCTACCTATCGTGGTGCTTTGAACATCTCCATGGGGTGTCGTGATGGAAAGCAAGGCGGTGTCTGGGTCGAAACGGGTCAGGGCCCCATTTTTCAACTTGAAGGCGTAACGCATGGGAATCCTTCGTTCAGGTGGATCTGGCTGGGCATAAAGACAGTTTTGATAGGCTGGATTTGACGTAATGCATTTTGTCGGGGGGATGAACGGCTACGAGCGGGCATGCGCGGAAGATGCAGGGAGAGCCACTAGACAATGTTGGGACAGCCTACCAAAAATCTCACTGGAATCAAGCAAGGGTAATCCACGGGCGTTCAATCGAGGGCCATGATGATGCTCGGTACGAATAATGTGCGCTATCCGAAAACTGCAAGGCAGGGTTTGAGACAGAGTTGCAGGGCGAACTTAAATTGTTGATCGCGTCACTGGGTTATTACATCGGCACATCAATTAAGTTATCCGGGTGAATTGTCAGTTCGCTACGTTGTTATCGGGACATTCGAAGAAATATTCCGTCGGGATTAAGGCAAAACGTTGTAGCCACGCTGTTGCAGGCAGCTGCTGTAAACCGAGTTGTTGGCGGTGATGCTTTGCTCGGTGGTTCCAAGGTTCTGTCTGCGCTCCTGGCGTTGTCTTGATGCCCCGACCACCGCGCCGGCTGCCGCTGCGCTGTGCGCACGGTTCTGTCGATAGTCTTGCTTGATGTCGTCGTCGATCTGGTCGTAGACGTTGTCATGTTGCCGCCCCCGAACTTCCGCTGCAGTGGCCCCGGCGACCGCCGCGGTGGCAGCGCCTTTTATCCGCCCACCAGATGGCACTGTGTTTTGCATCGGGAATTGAGCATTGGCCTGTGATTGGCAGGCGCTGGTGTCCTGCTGGATCGTCTGGGAAGTTTGGCCATTTAGTGGAACCACTGTCACCGCCAGCGCACCAGAGCTGGCGAACAATACAAAGGCCGATAAGGTAAAGGTCAGTAGTTTCATCAAGTCGGACTCTCGTTAGACCTCGTTACGTGACCTAACGGTTTGTTTRGGGAGACGCGGCTCAAACCCCATGCTCGCGATGCAATCCCATGCCAATGGATGGCAGGCAATTCAACGTTTGCAATGGGGTATTACGCGGTTATTACTGCTTGGAAAGCAGTGCCTGCATGTCGTTTGTCATCTCTTTGAGTGCGGCCTTGAAGTCATTGGCAGCTATTGGCTGGCTGGCATTATCCAAGGTTTCGCCGAACACCTTGCGTACTACCTTGACGACCGGCAAACCGGTTTTTGCATCGATCAGGTCGGCTTCGATATACATTTCGGCTGTCTGATCGCGATGCCCGGTGGCTGCTTGTGTTGCCCCGACAATTGCAGAGATCGGTACGGCCTCATACCAATGCATGCCCTCGTTAGTGGCGCTGACCTCGGTGATCGCCGCATGCAAGATCAATGTCCGCGAATTGGCGGGTGCTTGCTGTGCATCCGAGACGATTGTGTAGGAGGGGGCAAAGGCGTTCTTGACGCTGTTGCTGGCCATGGTCTGTACGTCTTGCAGGGTTTTCAGGTTGACGCGATCGCTCGGCTTCGGCGCTGGATACAGCTCTACCTGCTTGAACACGACAGTGGAATAAGCGTGAGGATCAAAACCTGGCTTTACCCAGCGCAGGACCTTTTTTTCGCTCGGCGTAGTTTGCTCTTCCAGTCCCTGATAATTGGCCAGGAAGCCCGAATATTGCTCCTGCTGCGTGACCTTCGAGACACAGCCGACCTGAAACACGCTACTCAAAGCAATACCCACAATCCATTTATTCGACATGCCCATGTGTTCTGTTCTCAAGTGATGAAAGTTGTGATTCGGTATCCGACCTGGTCCCAGGTGCTGGCCTGAGCTACGCAAAGCGCGAGCTTGTACGTCGGTCAATGCGGGGCGGATGCTGCCCGCAGTGGTGGGATAATCCGAATCAATAACCCTCAAAAACTATTAAACTGAACCACTAGAGTGAGTCCGAACCGCAGCCCCCTATGGCAGGCGGTTATTTACGCGAAACGTACCCGCTTGATGAGCAAGCCCTGATCGCAATGGCGACCGATCAGCGTTTCCTTCTGATGTCCATTAACACCTGTTGACCCGCAATTCTCCCGTCGGGCGATGCCGTGCATCCGCCACAGGCATTGAAATCTCGCAACACCAGGCCTCTGTCACGAAATGAAAAGCCATTGTCGTCTGATGAGAAGCGGTTCCAGGGGCGGCATCCTACAGTCCAATCAGCGCAATTCGACGCACCAGCCAACATTGCAGATTGGAGAATAAGAAATCATGGCCAAAGCCGTTCGCTTTTACGAAACCGGTGGTCCCGAAGTCCTTCGTTATGAAGACGTCGAAGTCGGCGATCCTGGTCCAGGCCAGGTTCGTCTTCGTCATGTAGCGGTTGGCTTGAACTATGCCGACACCTACTTCCGCAATGGCACCTACCCGATCCCTATGCCAAACGGCATGGGCGTTGAGGCTTCTGGTGTAGTCCAGGCCATCGGCGAAGGTGTGACCAACGTTCAAGTGGGTGATCGTGTCACCTACACCGGTTTTCTCAACACCTTGGGTGCCTACAGCACCGAGCGTCTGATCGCGGCTGCGCCGCTGATCAAGTTGCCGGAAACCATCAGCTTTGAAACGGCTGCGGCCATGACCATGCGTGGTCTGACCTCGTCGTACCTGATGCGCCGCATCTACGATTTCAAGGCTGGCGACACCATTTTGCTGCACGCCGCCGCCGGTGGTGTAGGCCTGATCGTTTCGCAATGGGCCAAGCTGCTCGGCGTGAACGTTATCGGCACTGTGTCCACTGAAGCCAAGGGTGAAATTGCCCTGGCCCATGGTTGCGAGCATGTCATCAACTACAGCCATGAAGATGTTGCTTCGCGCGTTCGTGAGTTGACGGACGGTGTGGGCGTCAACGTCGTATTCGATAGCGTTGGCAAGAACACCTTCATGGGTTCCCTGGATTCGCTCAAGCGTCGCGGCTTGATGGTTTGTGTCGGCACTGCGTCCGGCCCGATCCCGGCCTTTGACCCGGTACTGCTGGCAATGAAGGGTTCGCTGTTCCTGACCCGTCCGGCCCTGGCCGACTACATCGCAGACCCAGCGGAAAAAGCCGACCTGGCCGGCGAGTTGTTCGACCATGTCGGCAGCGGTCGGATCAAGATCGAAATCAATCAGCACTATGCCTTGCAAGACGCTGTCCAGGCGCATCGCGACCTGGAGTCACGCAAGACTACTGGCTCTTCGATTTTCATCGTTTAAGGAGCGGCCAGTCATGAAAGTCGAACAATTGACCTACAACATCGGCGCCGAACTGATCGGCGTCAACCTCGCCGACGCGGTGCATGACGACGGTCTGTTTGCCGAGATTCGTGCCCAGTTAGTCAAGCATCGGGTGGTGTTCCTGCGTGATCAGGACATCAGCCGCGCTGATCACGTGGCTTTCGCCCGTCGTTTCGGCGAGCTTGAGGATCACCCGGTGGCCGGCAGTGACCCGGATCATCCAGGGTTGGTACGCATCTACAAGAATCCGGACCAGCCAATGGACCGCTACGAGAACGCCTGGCACACCGACGCCACTTGGCGCGATGCCCCACCGATGGGCTGTGTGCTGCGTTGCGTAGAGTGCCCGCCCGTGGGCGGCGACACCATGTGGACCAACATGGTCCAGGCCTATGCGAACTTGCCTGAAGACGTAAAGGTCAAGATTGCCGATCTGCGTGCCCGCCACAGCATCGAAGCGAGCTTCGGTGCGGCCATGCCGATCGAGAAACGTCTGGCGCTCAAGGCGATGTACCCGGATGCCGAGCACCCGGTGGTGCGTACTCACCCGGAAACCGGTGAAAAGGTGCTGTTCGTCAACGCGTTCACCACCCACTTCAGCAACTACCACACCCCTGACCGGGTGCGTTTCGGCCAGGACGCAAACCCTGGTGCGGGCGAGTTGCTGCGCTACCTGATCAGCCAGGCGTACATCCCTGAGTATCAAGTGCGCTGGCGCTGGAAGCCTAACAGCATCGCGATCTGGGACAACCGCAGTACCCAGCATTACGCGGTCATGGATTACCCGCCGTGCCATCGCAAGATGGAACGCGCCGGGATTATCGGTGACAAGACGTTCTGATCGAACCCCTGTATTAGCACTCGTAGAGTCGCCTGCCAGGCATGACCGGCAGGCGGACAACCATAAAAATTGGAGTAACTCATGCAATTCTTAGACGATTCTCTGCACCCGGAAAATATGGAAAAAGTGGTCATCACCGTGGCCCCTTACGGCCCTGAGTGGATGCCGGAGGATTTCCCGGAAGACATCCCGTTGACCATGGACGAGCAAGTCCAGAAAGCGGTCGAGTGCTACGAAGCCGGTGCCACGGTTCTGCACTTGCACGTGCGTGAACTGGACGGCAAGGGTTCCAAGCGTCTGTCCAAGTTCAACGAATTGATTGCYGGCGTACGTGAAGCAGTGCCGGACATGATTATCCAGGTCGGCGGTTCGATTTCCTTCGCCCCTGAAAGCGACGGCGAAGCCGCGCTGTGGTTGTCCGACGATACCCGCCACATGCTGGCCGAGCTGACGCCAAAACCGGATCAGGTCACGGTGGCGATCAACACCACCCAAATGAACATCATGGAACTGCTGTATCCGGAATACCTGGAAGGCACTTCCCTGGCCAACCCTGCCTATCAGGCTGCCTACAGCGAAATGACCGTACCGGCCGGCCCGGCCTGGGTTATCGAGCACCTTAAGCGTCTGATGGACAACGACATCCAGCCGCACTTCCAGCTGACCGGCATGCACGCTTTGGAAACTCTGCAGCGTATGGTGCGCAAGGGTCTTTACAAAGGTCCATTGAACCTGACCTGGATCGGCATCGGCGGCGGTTTCGACGGTCCTAATCCGTTCAACTTCTTCAACTTCATCCACCGCGTACCAGACGGCTGCACCCTGACGTCCGAGTCGCTGCTCAAGAACGTGCTGCCGTTCAACACCATGGCGATGGCCATGGGTATGCACCCGCGTGTGGGCAATGAAGACACCATCATTGATCACAAGGGCGACCGTTTTGGTTCGGTTGCACAGATCAAGCAAACCGTGCGCATCGCTCACGAGCTGGGTCGCGAAATCGCCACCGGCAAAGAAGCCCGCGCGATCTATCGCATTGGTGAGAAGTACGAAACTATCGAAGAAACCCTGTTGGCCAACGGCATGGCCCCCAACCGCAAGGCTGGGCAGAAAGGTGTGCCGCAACGCGGCTGACCGGCAGCGAGGGCGGGAGGTCGATGACCTCTCGCTCGCTGTTTTGCAATTCGCTCGATAACAACAATAAAGCAAAGTTTCGAGGAGGCTGCATGGCCTTTCACCCAATTGCCGCCGACGATGATGACTCCAATGGTGTCAGTGTTGCGCGCAAATACGCCTGGATCGTCTTCGCACTGACGTTCGGTTTGTTGATTTCCGATTACATGTCCCGCCAAGTGCTGAACGCAGTATTTCCGTTGCTCAAGGGCGAGTGGGCCCTGACTGACAGCCAGCTCGGTTTGCTCAGCGGCATCGTGGCGTTGATGGTCGGCTTGTTGACCTTTCCATTGTCATTAATGGCTGACCGCTTCGGCCGGGTTAAAAGTCTGGCGCTGATGGCGCTGTTGTGGAGTATCGCCACGCTGGGCTGCGCATTGGCGCAGGACTACCAGCAAATGTTTATCGCCCGCTTCATGGTGGGTGTCGGTGAGGCTGCCTATGGCAGCGTCGGTATTGCCGTGGTGATTTCGGTATTTCCGAAACACATGCGTGCAACGCTGGCCAGTGCCTTTATGGCGGGCGGTATGTTCGGCTCGGTGTTGGGTATGGCCTTGGGCGGCGCTATTGCGGCCAAGCTCGGCTGGCGCTGGTYGTTTGCCGGTATGGCCCTGTTTGGTCTGCTGCTGGCGGTGCTGTACCCGATCATCGTCAAGGAAGCACGCATTGCACCTCAGCGTGCGGCACAGGCCGGCAAAAAAGTCAGCGCGGTGGTCAAGCGTCCATTGCGCACCTTGTGCTCCAGCCCTTCGGTAATTGCTGCTTACATCGGCAGTGGCTTGCAACTGTTCGTTGGCGGCACCGTGATCGTGTGGATGCCCAGCTACCTCAACCGCTATTACGAAATGGCGCCGGGCAAGGCTGGCGGTGTGGCGGCAATCATTGTGCTGTGCAGCGGCGCCGGGATGATCCTGTGCGGCATGCTCAGCGATCGCATGTGCCGTCAGTCGGCCGAGCGCAAGGTCGCTCTGGCCATCGCTTATTGCCTGGGCAGTTGCCTGCTGCTGTCGGCAGCGTTCGCCTTGCCGCCGGGACCTGCGCAATTGCTGTTGATTTGCATGGGCATGTTGATTGCTGCCGGCACCACCGGACCTGCCGGGGCGATGGTGGCGAACCTGACCCACTATTCGGTGCACGGTACGGCGTTTGCCACGCTGACACTGGCCAACAACTTGCTCGGCCTGGCGCCAGGGCCGTTCATCACCGGCAAGGTGTCCGACATGATCGGCTTGCAGGCGGCCTTCCAGTTAGTACCGCTGGTGAGTATTGCGGCAGCGGCGGTGTTCTTTTTCGCCAAGTGCCATTACCAGAAAGATATTGCCCGGCTGGCGGGTGAGCAAGTCAACGATTCGGTAAGTGAAACTGCGGTAGAGGTGAAGGTGTGAGTGGTCGTTTACGTATTGATGTGTTTTTCGATTTTATCTGCCCTTGGTGCTTGATCGGAAAACGCCAACTGGAGCGCGCTCTGGAGTTGCTGCGCTTGCAGCAACCGGACGCGCTGGTGACCACGGTGTGGCATGGGGTGCAGTTGCTCCCACACCTGCCGGTACAGGGTGAGCCGTTCGCCGAGTTCTACCTCAACCGTCTAGGCAGTGCCGAAGCGGTGGCGATGCGTCAGGCCCAAGTGCGGCAAGCCGCGCAGGCCGTAGGGGTGGCCATCGACTTGAGCCGCATTACCACGATGCCCAATACCGCTGACGCCCATCGTCTGCTGGCGCACGCCAACACCCAGGGTAGCGAGGCTCAGCGCGAGCAGTTGCTTGAGCGTCTGTTCGCCGCGTACTTCGAGAATGGCGAGGACCTGGGTTGCCGCGAGACTTTGATCAAAATCGCCCAATCGTGCGGTTACGACGCTGACGCGGTGAAGGACTACCTGAAACACGAATCCGGTCCCTTTGTCGGTAACGAGGTTGGGGCTTCCAGCGGTGTGCCAAGCTTTCAGTTCAACCGCCAATTATCGATGGTCGGCGCGCAGCCTGCCGAAGCGCTGCTGAGCGCCATGTGCGAAGCCTTGGAGCGTCAGCGCGTGGTGTCTCCGTCATGACGCGTCGTGTCCCCGTCCCCACGGGAAAACTCCCGCAGGCGGGTGGTCGTGCGCTGTTTGAGTTCGAGAACAAAAGCCTGGCGTTGTTCAACGTCGCGGGCGAGTTGTTTGCCATCGATGACAGTTGTCCGCATCAGGGCGCCTCGCTGTGTGGCGGGCGTCTTGATGGTCGAGTGATTCAGTGCTGTGCCCATGGGCTGCGGTTCGATCTGCGCAGCGGCTACTTGCTCAATTCCACCCAGCTCAAGGTCACAAACTACCCGGTCGAAGTTATCGACGACCAGGCCTTTATCGTTATTGTTTCAGAGGAGTCCGCGCCATGAGCGCCATCGCTCTTACCCGTATCCATAGCCGAACACGCGAACTGGCACCGGGTTTTATCGTCAGTCTGATCGTGGCGGCAGCCGCTACTTTTTTGTCGGAGCACTACAAAGCGCCGGTAATGCTGTTTGCCTTGTTGTTGGGCATGGCCCTGAATTTCCTGGCCGGTGAGGGCGTCTGCAAGCCCGGCATCGAGTTTACGGCGCGCACCGTGTTGCGCATCGGCGTGGCCCTGCTGGGTATGCGTATTACCCTTGAGCAGATTGCCGCACTGGGCTGGAAGCCGGTAGTGCTGGTGGTGACTCTGGTGGTGGTGACCATTAGCGTTTCGGTGATCGCGGCCAAGCTGCTGGGTTTCCAGCGTTTGTTCGGCATGCTCACCGGTGGTGCAACGGCGATCTGCGGCGCTTCGGCTGCTTTGGCGCTGGCGGCGGCATTGCCCAATCATCCACAGAAAGAACGCGCCACACTGTTTACCGTCATTGGTGTGTCGGCCCTGTCGACCATGGCGATGATCGTATATCCAATGATTGCCAACTGGTTTTCATTGTCACCGCAAATGGCGGGTATTTTCCTCGGCGCCACCATCCACGATGTGGCCCAGGTGGTCGGTGCCGGTTACAGCATGTCGACCGAAACCGGTGATACGGCCACGGTGGTCAAGCTGATGCGGGTCGCGATGCTCCTGCCGGTGATCGTCTGTGCGGCCATGGTGACGCGCATGCAGGGCGTCGAAACCGGAGGCAAGCGACCGCCCCTGCTGCCGTGGTTCGCCGTCGGTTTTCTGCTGCTGGCTTGCATCAACAGCACAGGCTGGGTGGCCCCGGCCGTGCAAGGCACGGTCAATGAACTGTCGCGCTGGGCCCTGGTGGTGTCCATCAGTGCCCTGGGCATGAAGACTCAGCTCAAGGAGCTGGCCTCTGTCGGCATCAAGCCCATCCTCCTGATGGTAGGGGAGACGGTGTTCCTCGTCGTCCTGGTGCTGCTGATGCTGCGCTGGGGTTTCTGAGCCCGACCTGAATCCATTTACAGCAGTGCCGCATTGCGTTTGACTCCTCAGCGCTTTGCGGTACTCGGTCGGTGTCACAAACACCGGCTTTTGGCGGCGACTGTACAAGCAGTCGCCGCTTTTTTCGTTGTCTGGAAAGCGCCCTAAAAAGTATTGAACTCGGTGTACGTACAGTAGCGGCTAAATCCATTGATCGACTGTGATTGCAATCCTCCCCAAGCAAAGGCAACACCGCTCGCAAACATCCCAACCAGTGCAGCCGCTGCTGACATCCCTGCTGTCTTCATGCTGATATTCCTGAGTGCTTTAGCAGCAATTGGTGTTCACTGTCTGGCCGAACTTGGTAGAGGCGCAGTTTATCTGAGGCTGGATAGCGGGCTTCTGCTGAAGGTTTTGCAGCGTCTGTTGGGTTTGCTGGTTCTGTAGGTTCTGCTGCTGTTGCATATTCATGATGAACGCTTGGGCCGCGCGTTGTTTCTGAGCGGCGCTTTCGGTCTGTTGGTCGCTAGCGATCTTCTTCAATTGAATACGGCAGTTCACATAGGTATCGGTGCCGGGCTGGGCTCCGAATGACTGGCATTCAGCATCGTCGCTGTTCGCCTTCTGGCCTTCAGCTGCTGCAAGGTTCTTCAAGCTTTCTTGCCGGATGGCATAACCCTTGGTGCCGGGTAGGCAGTCGTCCCACGCAATTAGCCCTGTAGCACAGTCCAATGGGTGATTTGCACACCCGGACATTAACAACGCTACAGTCGCAATCGCCCATGCCTTCATTGATTAAGTCCTTGTGTTGAATCGGCTGAGCTTACAGTCTCGGTTGGCATCGTGCTATCACGTCACACCTTCTTCCAGGAGCTGGGAATCAATCCTCCTTGAACCCCGACAATCCCTGAGC
>NZ_JBFUKU010000167.1:0-12718 GCF_056400685.1 Pseudomonas sp. P5_A12
GTGCTGGGACGGCGGGGTTTTTCGGTGTATTGCGACGGGGGTGCTGGGACGGCGGGGTTTTTCGGTGTATTGCGACGGGGGATCGAGGTAATAATCGAGGGCGCGTTTTATGGCTTCGCGGTCTTTGATTAGCGACTCGGTGCGCAAGTCTTCGGCTTCGGGAGTGGTGGGTGGATCGGGGACTGACTTATCCATGGAAAACTCCTACTGATAACGGGAGCCATCTCTTCGCCGGATCTCAAGCGACGAAGAGGTGGCAGCTATGTGCAGAGTGAGATCACCGGAAGTAGGCACCCGGCCAGACCGAAGTCTGCCCGCACACAGCCGCCATAACGCATTTACAGGCAGCAGATAAGCTGGCGCCAATTATGGTGGCATTGGCGCTAGATGAATACTAATTGCCGGGGATCTCACGCCCGGTCGCTGATTTTGCAGCGACAGCCAGAGGTTAGAGACACTGCTTCCTACCCGGCAACCTGAAAAATGCGTGGGAAAGCGCTGTGTTTCTTACACATCGTTAAACACAAAAATGGAACGTGGAGCGTCCCTGGCGGCATTCCCACGCAGGAGCGTGGGAACGATCACTCCGAGGCAGCAGAAAGGGATTTGACGACTACCAGTCCGCCATCGCCAGCAGGCTAGCTCCCATCTTCTTGAGATTCGGATATTCGCGAAATCAACGTATCCCGCCCCAAAACTGTGGGTATAAATAAGTAACACCGCGCTCCAACCGAGCGCACAGAACGTGTCGATTGACCCGCAGAGGTGCACCCGGTTGCACCGAAAAAAACCTGCGCAAACGGTCAAATGCGCCTGGATTTATACATATGCGACATTAAGGTACGTACGTGCCACTGTTTAACGCCTATGCTCGATCAGGATCTTGCATTGGGTACGGCGCCTGCATAAGTATCCGCAGGGTCGGCTCACGAGGTCGTCCTATAATTCCAAAAAAGCCACAATCATGAGGCCACCATGCTTAAAAACGCGGTCATTCCGTTTTTGCTCGGCGCCAGCTTATTAGCTAGCGCACCCTTCGCCCAAGCCGCGACTAACCTGGTGTTCTGCTCCGAAGGGAGCCCGGCCGGTTTCGATCCAGGTCAATACACCACCGGCACCGACTTCGACGCCTCTGCGGAAACCATGTTCAACCGTCTGACCCAGTTCGAGCGCGGCGGCACCGCTGTGATTCCTGGTCTGGCGACCAGTTGGGACATCTCCCCGGACGGCCTGACGTACACCTTCCACCTGCGCGACGGCGTCAAGTTCCACATCACCCCGTACTTCAAGCCGACTCGTGATTTCAACGCCGACGACGTGTTGTTCACCTTTAATCGCATGATTAACAAGGATGACCCGTTCCGCAAAGCGTACCCGACCGAATTCCCGTACTTCACCGACATGGGGATGGACACCAACATCACCAAGATCGATAAAGTCGACGACAAAACCGTCAAGTTCACCCTGAAAGAAGTTGATGCCGCGTTCATCCAGAACATGGCCATGAGCTTCGCCTCGCTCCAGTCCGCTGAGTACGCAGCCCAGCTGCTGAAAGAAGGCAAAGCTGCCGACATCAACCAGAAGCCGGTCGGCACTGGTCCGTTCGTGTTCAAGAGCTACCAGAAAGACTCCAACATCCGCTACACCGGGAACAAGGACTACTGGAAGCCGGATGACGTGAAGATCGACAACCTGATCTTCGCCATCACCACCGACCCGTCGGTGCGTATCCAGAAGCTGAAGAAGAACGAGTGCCAGATCACCCTGTTCCCACGTCCCGCTGACCTGAAGGCGCTGCAAGAAGACAAGACTCTGAAAGTGCCTAACCAGGCTGGTTTCAACCTGGGTTACATCGCCTACAACGTGATGGACAAGGTCAAGGGTCAAACCGATGCAAACCCGCTGGCTGACCTGAAGGTTCGCCAGGCACTGGACATGGCCGTCAACAAGCAACAGATCATCGACTCCGTGTACCAGGGCGCCGGCCAACTGGCCGTGAACGCCATGCCTCCGACCCAGTGGTCCTACGACACCACCATCAAAGATGCGCCGTACAACCCTGAGAAAGCCAAAGAGCTGCTCAAGGAAGCCGGCGTGAAAGAAGGCACCGAAATCGTTCTCTGGGCGATGCCGGTACAGCGTCCATACAACCCGAACGCCAAGCTGATGGCAGAAATGCTGCAGTCTGACTGGGCCAAGATCGGTCTCAAGGTCAAGATCCAGAGCTACGAGTGGGGCGAGTACATCAAGCGCTCCAAAGGTGGCGAAAACCAGGCGATGCTGATCGGCTGGAGCGGCGACAATGGTGATCCGGACAACTGGCTGAACGTGCTGTTCGGTTGCGATTCGCTGGAAGGCAACAACTTCTCCAAGTGGTGCGACAAGAAGTTCGACGGCATCGTCAAGGAAGCCAAGCGCACGACCGATCAGGCCAAGCGCACTGACCTGTACAAACAGGCGCAACACGTCCTCAAAGACGCCGTTCCAATGACGCCTATCGCTCACTCGACGGTGTTCCAACCAATGCGCGACAACGTGCAGGACTTCAAGATCAGCCCATTTGGCTTGAACTCCTTCTACGGCGTAAGCGTTAGCAAGTAAGGCCTTGCAACGGCGACGTTTCTCACGTCGCCGTTGCTTTATCTGCCGACAAAGTAGGAAGTCTCTTACAGCAAATTCCGAAGCGCACTACTGTTGTCGCGTCGGACGCGTTGCCATTTCCTACGAGTCTTTAGGACTCTACGCATTTACTGCCAGACCTACGGTCCCTACCGTCGAGTTCTGACCAGCTCATGCRTGGGCTCTCGGTTTTGCTGCAAGCAGGGTTTGAAATCAATGATCCTCCACGTTCCAGGACGGGACGGCGGCTCATTGTCAAAACACTCGTGAACGATAAGAGGGAGCGTCATGCGCCATACCTTGGTTTTATCCGCATTGCTGGGCACCGGCCTGTTGGCCGCCACTTCCATCACTCAGGCCGCCAATAACAGCCTGGTGTTCTGCTCCGAAGGCAGCCCCGCCGGTTTCGACACGGCGCAGTACACCACTGCGACCGATAACGACGCCGCCGAGCCGCTGTACAACCGTTTGGCAGAGTTTGAAAAAGGCGCGACCAACGTCGTACCGGGCCTGGCCACCAACTGGGATATTTCCGAGGACGGCCTCAAGTACACGTTTCACCTGCGCGAGGGGGTAAAGTTTCATACCACTCCCTTCTTCACGCCGACCCGTGACTTCAACGCCGATGACGTGCTGTTCACGTTTAATCGCATGCTCGACCCCCAACAACCTTTCCGTAAGGCTTATCCGACCGAGTTCCCGTACTTCAACGGGATGAGCCTGAACAAGAACATCGCCAAGGTCGAAAAGACCGGGCCGCTGACCGTGGTCATGACGCTCAACAGCGTCGACGCCGCGTTCATCCAGAACATTGCCATGAGCTTCGCTGCCATCCTGTCCGCCGAATACGCCGACAAGCTGCTGGCCGAAGGCAAACCGAGCGACATCAACCAGAAGCCGATCGGCACTGGCCCGTTCGTATTCAAGAGTTACCAGAAAGACTCCAACATCCGTTACACCGGCAACAAGCATTACTGGGACCCGAGCCGGGTCAAGCTCGACAACCTGATATTCGCCATCAACACCGACGCCTCGGTGCGCGTGCAGAAACTCAAGGCCAACGAATGCCAGATCACCCTGCATCCGCGCCCTGCCGATGTGACTGCACTGAAGAACGACAGCAAACTCCAGCTCATCGAGAAGCCTGGCTTCAACCTCGGTTACATCGCCTACAACGTTCGACACAAGCCTTTCGACCAGCTCGAAGTGCGTCAGGCGCTGGACATGGCGGTGAACAAGCAGAGCATTCTCAACGCCGTCTACCAGGGTGCCGGGCAATTGGCCGTCAACGCCATGCCGCCGACCCAATGGTCTTACGACGAAACGATAAAAGACACCGCCTACAACCCGGAAAAAGCCAAGGAATTGCTCAAGGCGGCCGGCGTGAAAGAAGGCACCGAAATCACCCTGTGGGCGATGCCGGTTCAGCGCCCCTACAACCCAAACGCCAAGTTGATGGCCGAAATGCTCCAGGCTGACTGGGCAAAAATCGGTCTCAAAGTGAAGATCGTCAGCTACGAATGGGGCGAGTACATCAAGCGCACCAAGAATGGCGAACACGACATCAGCCTGATCGGCTGGACCGGTGACAACGGGGACCCGGACAACTGGCTCGGCACGCTTTACAGCTGCGATGCCATTGGTGGCAACAACTACTCCATGTGGTGCGATCCGGCTTACGACAAGCTGATCAAGCAGGCCAAGGTCGTCACTGACCGCGACCAGCGCACCGTGCTCTACCAACAGGCGCAGCAGTACCTCAAACAGCAGGTACCGATCACGCCAGTCGCCCACTCGACGGTCAACCAGCCGTTAAGCACCAAAGTCGAAGGGTTCAAAGTCAGCCCCTTCGGCCGCAACGTGTTCTCGGGCGTCAGTATCGAGCAATAACCGATTAGCCAGAACGCTGGGGGCACATTTGCGCCCTCACGCAAGCGTATTGCCGACATTCCCCACAAGGGCGTAAAGCAAACGTTTGCGAAGCCTTGTTTGCGTTCTAAGCCAAAGAGCCGGATCACCCAATAAGACCGGCATTAAATAAAAAAAAGAAACTGAGGAGCTACACCCATGAAACGGAGCAACAGAGCGATATTGGCCCTGGTCATCAGCAGCATAACCGCCACGGCTTACGCAGAAACCCAGAGCCAGGAATTCACCCCGGTGACGGTCAACACCAAAAGCGCACAAGCCGACGCAACCGGCTTTGTCGAAGGACAGTCGATCACCGGCACCACCCGCAACTGGTATGCCAACGAGCAACTGCACCGCGGCGGCAAATTCACCTATCGCAAAGACGGTGTAGCCACCCCGACGGATCGCCGTATCAACTGGGTTCAAGGCACCATCGTCCGGTACAACTCGGGCTTCACCCAAGGCGCCGTAGGCTTGAGCACTGAAGTGGGTGCCTACAACGAGGTGGCTTTGGAACGTAATCGCAAGAACCTGGCTTCCAACAACGGTGGCGCACCGGGCACCCGTCCGGGCGCGGGCAACAACCGTACCCTGACAAAAGACGGCGGCGACGCCCAAGGTCAGTGGAGCAAGCTGGGGCTGGCCAACGTCAAGGCCCGCGTCTCCAACACCACCCTGACTGCCGGCCGCATGAACTTCAGCAGCCCAATGGTCGATGTCATTGGCAACCGTGCGCTGCCTTCGAGCTTCCAGGGCGTGGCGCTCCACAGCGAAGAGCTGAACAACCTGGCATTCGACCTGGGCACGTTCAATCGCAACTCACCGCGAACCGAAGAGAGCCTGAGTAAATTCCGTACCGAATACTCCAACGGCTTCGTTGAAACCGATCATGTTTACACCGGCGGTCTCACCTTCACACCCTTCGCCAGCCTGACCACCAGCCTGTGGGCGACCCAGGCTGAAGACATCTGGAACCAATACTACTTCGGCGCCAATCACATCCTGGGTGACAGCCAAGTGCTGAGCCTGAACACCGGCCTGAATTACTACAAAACCCAGGAAGAAGGTAAGGCCCTGCTCGGCAACATCGACAACGACACCTACTCCCTGTCGTTCGGCCTGACTCACCGGGCTCATACCCTGACCTTCTCGTACCAGCAAGTGGAAGGTAACGAGTACTTCGACTACCTGCACGAAACCAACGGCATCTACCTGGCCAACTCCCTGCTGTCGGACTTCAACGGCCCGAACGAGAAATCCTTCCAGATCGCCTACGGCCTGAACATGGCTGAATACGGTGTGCCTGGCCTGAAGTTCAACATCTACCAGGCGCGTGGCTGGGACATCAACGGTACTCACTACACCGGCACGGCCTACGACGTGAAGAACATGGACGGCGAACATCATTACGAATACGGCATCGGTTCTACGTACGCGATTCAGAGCGRCCCGTTCCAGGCCACCACGGTTCGCGCGACCTACACCGCTCACCGTTCCAGCGAAAACCAGGGTGACGGCAGCATCAACGAGTTCCGCCTCGTGACCACCATTCCGTTCAACATCCTGTAATGCACCTGCCCAACGGCTGATTCAGTGACGAATCGGCCGCTGGGCTTTTACTTTTAACCGATTGCAGAGGGTTCTTGATGAAAATGCTTACCCTACGTGCGGCCATCACGGCCGCGTTGCTGAGTGTCGCTGTTGGCGTCGCGGCCAAACCCCTGGTGGTCTGCACCGAAGCCAGCCCGGAAGGCTTCGATATGGTCCAGTACACAACTGCAGTCACTGCCGATGCCGTGGCCGAAACCCTCTTCAATCGCCTGGCGGACTTCAAGCCCGGCACCACTGAGGTGATTCCGGCGCTGGCCGAGTCCTGGGACATCAGTGAAGACGGTCTGACTTACACGTTCCACCTGCGCAAAGGCATCAAGTTTCACACCACCGACTACTTCAAGCCGACCCGCGACATGAACGCCGACGATGTGGTCTGGAGTTTCCAGCGTCAACTGGACCCGAACCACCCATGGCACAAACTGTCGAGCGTGGGCTTCCCGTACTTTGAAAGCATGGGCTTCAAGGAACTGCTTAAAAGCGTCGAGAAAGTCGACGACAACACCGTAAAATTCACCCTGACCCGTCGCGAAGCGCCGTTCCTGGCGGACATCGCCATGGCCTTCTCCTCGATCTACTCCGCCGAATACGCCGACCAGTTGCTCAAGACGAACAAGGCCGGCGACCTGAACAACAAGCCAATCGGCACCGGCCCGTTCGTGTTCCAGCGGTACAACAAGGACGCCCAGGTTCGCTTCAAGGCCAACCCGGACTACTTCCGTGGCAAGCCACCGGCTGAAGCCTTGATTCTGGCGATTGCCACCGACAACAATGTGCGCCTGCAAAAACTCAAGGCCAACGAATGCCAGATCGCGCTGTATCCCAAGCCCGATGACATCCCGAGCATCAAGAAGGACCCCCACCTCAAGGTTGATGAGCTGAACGCGATGACCGTTTCGTACATCGCGATGAACACCTCGCACAAATACATGAGCGATGTGCGCGTGCGTAAAGCCATCGACATCGCGTTCGACAAGGCCGCGTATGTCAATGCTTTGTTCGGCAAAGGCAATGCAACCGTGGGCGTCAACCCGTACCCTGACACCCTGCTGGGTTACAACCACGCCCTGAAAAATCCGCCGCGTGATCTGGACAAGGCCCGCGCACTGCTCAAGGAAGCCGGCGTACCAGAAGGCACTACGTTTACACTGTTCACCCGCAACGGCGGAGGTCCAACCAACCCGAACCCGATGCTCGGTGCGCAGATGATGCAGGCTGACCTGGCCCAGGTCGGGATCAAGATCGATATTCGCGTCATGGAATGGGGCGAAATGCTCAAACGTGCGAAAAACGGCGAGCACGATATGGTTTCCGCCGGATGGGCGGGCGATAACGGCGACCCGGACAACTTCCTGACGCCTATGCTGAGTTGCGAAGCAGCCAAGAACGGCGAAAACTACGCGCGCTGGTGCAACGAGAAATTCCAGACGCTGATCGACGAAGCGCGGGCTAAAGTAAATCCGACGGAACGTGCCGCGCTCTACGAGCAAGCCCAGGAGGTTTTCAATCAGGACCAGCCATGGATCAGCATGGCGCACACCCGTATGTTTACTGCAATGCGCAACAACGTAGAGGGCTATCACATTAGTCCCCTTACCACTAATAACTTCGCCACTACCCAGGTGAAGTAGATAAGAAACTACCGGCATTCCTGACCCAGGAATGCCGGGCACGCCTAACCGGCTGATGAGGTACACCAGAAGATGTTTAGTTTTATTGCCCGCCGATTGGGGTTATTGATCCCCACGTTCTTCGGCATCACCTTGCTGACTTTCGCGTTGATTCGCATGATTCCTGGTGACCCCGTAGAAGTCATGATGGGCGAACGTCGAGTCGACCCCGAAATGCATGCTCAGGCAATGGAACGCCTTGGTCTGAACAAACCGCTGTATGCCCAATACCTGGACTACATCGGCAAACTGGCCCACGGCGACCTTGGCGAATCGCTGCGTACCCGTGAAAGCGTGTGGACCGAATTCACATCTCTATTCCCGGCGACCCTGGAACTGTCCATGGCCGCGCTGCTGTTCGCCGGTATCCTGGGCCTCCTGGCCGGGGTGATCGCGGCACTCAAGCGAGGATCCCTGTTCGACCATGGGGTGATGGGCGTCTCCCTGGCGGGATACTCGATGCCGATCTTCTGGTGGGGCCTGATCCTGATCATGTTCTTCTCGGTGAGCCTGGGCTGGACCCCGGTGTCCGGGCGGATCGACTTGCTCTATGACATCGAGCCGCGCACCGGCTTCATGCTCATCGACACGCTGCTGGCCGATGACGTCGGCGCATTCTTGGATGCCCTGCATCACTTGATCTTGCCAGCCATCGTGCTGGGCACCATCCCGCTGGCGGTTATTGCGCGGATGACCCGTTCCTCGATGCTCGAAGTACTGCGTGAAGACTACATCCGTACCGCCCGCGCCAAAGGCCTGTCGCCGTCGCGCGTGGTGTTCGTGCACGGTCTGCGTAATGCGCTGATTCCGGTACTAACCGTGGTCGGCCTGCAAGTCGGCACGCTGCTAGCCGGTGCGGTTCTGACCGAAACCATCTTCTCGTGGCCCGGCATCGGCAAATGGCTGATCGAAGCCATTGGCGCCCGAGACTATCCAGTCGTGCAAAACGGCATCCTGTTAATCGCCTGCCTGGTGATCGTGGTCAATTTCGTAGTCGACATCCTCTACGGCTTTGCCAACCCACGCATCCGTCACCAGCGCTGAGATCATGACCATGACCACTCCAACTCCAGCGGTAGCAGTCGATCAAAGCCTGCTGTACCCGTCCCCGTACAAAGAATTCTGGCACGCGTTTTCCCGCAACAAAGGCGCCGTCGCCGGGCTGATGTTCATGTTGCTGGTGATTTTCTGCGCGATCTTCGCGCCGTGGGTTGCCCCGCATAACCCGAGCGAACAATACCGTGACTTCCTGCTGACCCCGCCAGCCTGGCTGGAAGGTGGGCAATTGCAATTCCTGCTCGGCACCGATGAACTGGGTCGCGACCTGCTTTCCCGGTTGATCAACGGTTCGCGCCTGTCCCTGCTGATTGGCTTGTCGTCGGTGGTGATGTCGCTGATTCCGGGGATTCTCCTAGGTCTGTTCGCCGGGTTCTTCCCGCGGATTCTGGGTCCGACCATCATGCGTCTGATGGACATCATGCTGGCCCTGCCGTCCCTGCTGCTGGCCGTGGCGATCGTCGCCATCCTCGGCCCTGGCCTGATCAACACCATCATTGCCATCGCCGTGGTTTCGTTGCCGTCCTATGTTCGCCTGACCCGCGCCGCGGTGATGGGCGAATTGAACCGCGACTACGTGACCGCCGCGCGCCTGGCCGGTGCCACGCTGCCACGCCTGATGTTCGTTACCGTGCTGCCCAACTGCATGGCGCCGCTGATCGTTCAGGCCACCTTGAGCTTCTCCTCGGCGATTCTCGATGCCGCCGCACTGGGCTTCCTCGGCCTTGGCGTACAACCGCCAACCCCGGAGTGGGGCACCATGCTGGCTTCGGCTCGCGACTACATCGAACGCGCCTGGTGGGTGGTAAGTCTGCCTGGTTTGACCATTTTGCTCAGCGTGCTGGCAATCAACTTGATGGGCGACGGCCTGCGCGATGCGCTGGACCCGAAACTCAAGAACGCCGCCTGAGGAGATTCAAATGTCACTGTTAGAAATCAAGAATCTCAACGTTCGCTTCGGCGACAAAAACGCCGTTCCGGTGGTCGACGGGCTCGACATTACCGTGGACAAGGGCGAAGTCCTGGCCATCGTTGGCGAGTCGGGTTCGGGTAAATCCGTGACCATGATGGCGCTGATGGGCCTGATCGAACATCCAGGGATCGTCACGGCCGACGCGCTGAATTTCGACGGCAAGAACATGCTCAAGCTCAGCAACCGTCAGCGCCGGCAAATCGTCGGCAAAGACCTGGCCATGGTCTTCCAGGACCCGATGACCGCGCTTAACCCGAGCTATACCGTCGGTTTCCAGATTGAAGAAGTGCTGCGCCTGCACCTGAAAATGTCCGGCAAGGCTGCGCGCAAGCGTGCCATCGAGTTGCTGGAAAAAGTGGAAATCCCTGGCGCCGCGAGCCGTATGGACGCCTACCCGCACCAGCTGTCCGGCGGTATGAGCCAGCGTGTCGCAATCGCCATGGCGATTGCCGGCGAACCGAAACTGCTGATCGCTGACGAACCGACCACCGCACTGGACGTAACGATTCAGGCGCAGATCATGGACCTGCTGCTGGCGTTGCAGAAAGAGCAGAACATGGGCCTGGTGCTGATTACCCACGACCTCGCGGTCGTGGCTGAAACCGCCCAGCGCGTGTGCGTGATGTACGCCGGCCAAGCGGTTGAAGTCGGTCAAGTGCCACAGCTGTTCGACATTCCGGCGCATCCGTACAGCGAAGCATTGCTCAAGGCGATTCCGGAACACAGCCTGGGTGCCACGCGCCTGGCCACACTGCCGGGCATCGTTCCAGGTCGTTATGACCGTCCGCAGGGTTGCCTGCTGTCGCCGCGTTGCCCGTACGTGCAGGAAACCTGCCGTCAACAACGCCCAACACTTGACCCGAAAAGCCACAGCCTTGCCCGCTGCTTCTACCCGCTGAATCAGGAGGTGGCGTAATGGCCGTCGTACTTACCGCCCGCGACCTGACCCGTCACTACGAAGTGTCCCGTGGCCTGTTCAAGGGTCATGCGACCGTACGCGCGCTCAACGGTGTGTCTTTCGAACTGGAAGCTGGCAAAACCCTCGCCGTTGTAGGCGAGTCGGGCTGTGGCAAATCTACGCTCGCCCGTGCGCTGACGCTGATCGAAGAGCCGTCCTCCGGCTCCTTGAAAATCGCCGGCCAGGAAGTCGCAGGTGCCGACAAGGCCCAACGCAAGCAACTGCGCAAAGACGTGCAGATGGTGTTCCAGAGCCCGTACGCCTCGCTGAACCCACGGCAAAAGGTCGGTGACCAGCTCGGCGAACCGCTGCTGATCAACACCAACCTGAGCGCCTCCGAACGTCGCGAAAAAGTCCAGGCGATGATGAAGCAGGTGGGCTTGCGTCCTGAGCACTACCAACGTTATCCGCACATGTTCTCCGGCGGTCAGCGCCAGCGGATTGCTTTGGCTCGCGCGATGATGCTGCAGCCTAAAGTGCTGGTCGCGGATGAACCGACCTCGGCTTTGGACGTGTCGATTCAGGCGCAGGTGCTGAACCTGTTCATGGATTTGCAGCAAGAGTTCAACACCGCCTACGTGTTCATCTCCCACAACCTGGCCGTGGTGCAACACGTTGCCGATGACGTGATGGTGATGTACCTCGGTCGCCCGGTGGAAATGGGTCCGAAGAACGACATCTACGAACGCCCCCTGCACCCATACACCCAGGCGCTGTTGTCGGCCACGCCGACCATTCACCCGGACCCGAACAAGCCGAAAATCAAGATCGTCGGCGAGTTGCCTAACCCGCTGAACCCGCCGTCCGGCTGCGCTTTCCACAAGCGCTGCCCGTACGCCACCGAGCGCTGCAGCACTGAAGAGCCGGCCCTGCGCCTGCTCGATAGTCGCCAAGTGGCTTGCCATTACGCCGAGCAGTTCCTGGACGGCGCGGCATAAAAATGTGGGAGTGAGCCTGCTCGCGATAGCGCCCTTTCAATCGACATTGATGTCGACTGACCTGACGCCTTCGCGGGCAAGCCCGCTCCTACAGGTGTATCGCAGAAGTGGTGTTATTTTGTGGGGCCGTTAGGACATGCTGTCACCTTCATCATCGTCGGTGTCCGGCTCTTCAGTAGTCGAATCGTCATCGCCCTTGCTACCACCCTGATCTAGGTCCCCAGGCTCTGAATCGCCCTTGGCGATCATCTGGCCAGTGTGCGTCACCTGCCCGCTCGACGCTTGTTCACCATGGTCCGGACACTCTGCCCACGCCGCCGACATACCCACGCACAACATCACTAAAACCTTAAGCAACAGCACAATGCGTTGAAAAATGCTCATAGCCGAATCCATCCTTTTGGGGGTGACGCTTGGGCGCCTGACTGACGCTGAGTGAAATCTAGTTCCGATCAGCGTGGTTCTCCAGATAAGACGCTGACGAGGCGGTGGAAATACCTGTGATCGGCAGATTGGTTTTGAATAACCGCTATCTCGAATCGTTATTGCCCTCTGTGGGAGCGAGCCTGCTCGCGATGCTTTTTTTGATCGTTCCCACGCTCTGCGTGGTAACGCCTCAATGGACGCTCTGCGTCCGCTTCTGGGACGCGGAGCGTCCCGGGCGGCATTCCCACGCGGAGCGTGGGAACGATCTAACAGGGATTTGCATCAGGATCGAGTAGGAGGCGGGGTTGCCCCCGCCGTCCTCTCACACCACCGTACATACGGTTCCGTACGGCGGTTCCTGCCTACTGACAAACAACGTAAGCGAGCTTGGTTCCGTTGATGTGTCGCCTGTGGTATCTAAGCGCCCAGACCGGCCCTCGGAGCTTCCGGCTCCTACCTCCTGATGGTCTCGACCCCCGCTACGCGGAGTTTCTGCTTTACGCTCCAACAGAGATCACACCCGACTATCCACTCATGGCAGGTTCAGCCCTTGATT
>NZ_JBFUKU010000168.1:0-12397 GCF_056400685.1 Pseudomonas sp. P5_A12
GGTCATCGTCGCGCTGGGCCATGCCGGTGAAGTCGAGAAAGTCATCGTCGACACCCTGCACTTCAAAGGCAACTACCCGGACACGTGCTCGATCCAGGGCGCGTTCGTGAAGGGCGGCACCGACAGCCAGATCGAAACCCAATCGCTGTTCTGGCGCGAACTGCTGCCGGCGCAGAAACTGGAAATGCACGCCGAACACACCTTCGCCGAGCAGATCAAGGCGCTGGGGCCCATCACCCACATCCGCCTGAACGTGTTCCCGGATGGTGGTGTGAGCCGCCTGCGCGTATTGGGCAAGGTCGCTAAATAACACCCGATCGTTCCCACGCTCCGCGTGGGAATGCATACCGTGACGCTCCGCGTCACAGTGGACGCGGAGCGTCCATGGCGGCGTTCCCACGCAGAGCATGGGAACGATCAAACACAGAATTTGGATAAGACCAGCATGCGCACACTAACGATTGAACCGCTGACCAAAGAAGCCTTCGCCCCTTTCGGTGACGTGATCGAAACCGACGGCAGCGATCACTTCATGATCAACAACGGTTCGACCATGCGCTTCCATAAACTGGCGACGGTGCAAACCGCCACGCCAGAGGACAACGCGATCATCAGCATCTTCCGCGCCGACGCGCAGGACATGCCGCTGACCGTCAGCATGCTGGAGCGTCACCCGTTGGGCAGCCAGGCGTTTATTCCGCTGCTCGGCAATCCTTTTCTGATCGTGGTCGCGCCACTTGGCGATGAACCTGTATCAGGCTTGGTCCGCGCCTTCGTCACCAACGGCAGGCAGGGCATTAATTACCATCGCGGCGTCTGGCACCACCCGGTGCTGACGATCGAAAAGCGGGATGACTTCCTGGTGGTTGATCGCAGTGGCACAGGCAATAACTGCGATGAGCATTTTTTCAAAGAGGACGAGCGTCTGGTCCTCGCCCCCCACCAATAAGAGAAGGTCTGATCACTCGACAACAGAGTGACAGGCGAGAGGTAAAGACTGTGGAAGCACATCTGTTTGAATGGCTGAACCTGAGCGTGCGCTGGGTTCACATGATTACTGGCGTGGCCTGGATCGGCGCGTCGTTCTATTTCGTCTGGCTGGAAAACAACCTCAATCGGGTCAACCCGAAAAACGGGTTGGCGGGCGATTTGTGGGCGATCCACGGCGGCGGTATCTACCACCTGGAAAAATACAAACTGGCTCCACCGACCATGCCGGACAACCTGCACTGGTTCAAATGGGAAGCCTATTTCACCTGGATGTCGGGTGTCGCGCTGCTGTGCGTGGTGTTCTACTCCAACCCGACGCTGTACCTGCTGGCACCGGGCAGCAGCCTGACGGGTCCTGAAGGCGTTCTGTTGGGCATCGGCTCGCTGTTCGCAGGCTGGTTCATCTACTCCTTCCTGTGCGACTCGGCCCTGGGCAAACGCCCTGCCCTGCTCGGTTTCATCCTGTTCGTGCTGATCATTGGCGCCGCTTACGGCTTCAGCAAAGTGTTCAGTGGTCGGGGTGCGTACCTGCACGTCGGCGCGATCATCGGCACCATCATGGTCGGCAACGTGTTCCGCATCATCATGCCGGCGCAACGCGCACTGGTGGCAGCGATCGCCGAGAACCGCACACCCGATCCGGCGCTGCCGGCCAAAGGCTTGCTGCGTTCGCGTCACAACAACTACTTCACCTTGCCGGTGCTGTTCATCATGATCAGCAACCATTTCCCGAGCACTTACGGCAGCCAATACAACTGGCTGATCCTGGCCGGGATCGCGGTGTTGGCGGTGTTGGTGCGTCACTATTTCAACACCCGTCATGACAGCCACAAGTTCGCCTGGACCCTGCCAGTGGCAGCGGTAGGCATGATCAGCCTGGCTTACGTCACCGGCCCTGCCCCAATGACCAGCCCGGAAGTGGCCAAGGCTCCCGCGAAAATCGAGTACCAACCGCTGCCGGAAACCGCAGTGGGCGGCGGCTTGAAACCGGCTGAAGCAGCACCGGCGCCAGCGCCAGCAGCCGCACCGGCTCAGACGTCCAACGCAGGTCCTGGGTTCGACAAGGTGCACAGCGTGATTCAGGAGCGTTGCGCGGTTTGCCACTCGGCCAAACCGACCAGCCCGTTGTTCAGCACGGCCCCGGCCGGCGTGATGTTCGACACCCCCGAGCAGATCCGCCAGAACGCCCCGCGCATCCAGGCTCAGGCCGTTACCAGCCAGATCATGCCACTGGGCAACATCACGCAGATGACCCAGCAGGAACGTGACCTGATTGGTGCCTGGATTGTTCAGGGAGCTCAGACCAATTAAGTAGCAAAAGCATCGCGAGCAGGCTCGCTCCCACAGGTTTTGCATGGCCTGTTTGGGAGCTGGCTTGCCTGCGATTGGCCGCACTGCGGCCACCTGATTCGAAAACAGCTGCCAGCAGCACGGCAGCTGTAAATCACAAGAATAAAAAAGATCCGAGGTGTTGCATGTCCGAGCTATCCGAAGCGCGCATCCCCGACGCACCCGCCATTCAGCGTTTGCCCCTTTTGCAACTGATCCTGGTCGGTCTGCAACATGTTTTGCTGATGTACGGCGGCGCCATCGCGGTGCCGCTGATCATCGGACAGGCCGCTGGCCTGAGTCGTGAAGAAATCGCCTTTCTGATTAACGCCGACCTGCTGGTCGCCGGCATCGCCACCATCGTCCAGTCGCTGGGCATCGGCCCGATGGGCATCCGCATGCCCGTGATGATGGGCGCCAGTTTCGCCGCTGTCGGCAGCATGGTCGCCATGGCCGGCATGCCCGGTATCGGTCTGCAAGGAATCTTCGGCGCGACCATCGCCGCCGGGTTCTTCGGCATGCTCATTGCGCCGTTCATGTCCAAAGTTGTTCGCTTCTTCCCGCCTCTGGTGACCGGCACGGTCATCACCTCGATCGGTTTGTCGTTATTCCCCGTGGCCGTGAACTGGGCCGGCGGTGGTGCAGGCGCCACCGAATTCGGCTCGCCGATTTACCTGACCATTGCCGCGCTGGTGCTGGGCACCATCTTGCTGGTGCACCGTTTCATGCGCGGTTTCTGGGTCAATATTTCAGTGCTGATCGGCATGTGCCTGGGCTACGTGCTCTGCGGCCTGATCGGCATGGTCGACCTCAGCGGCATGGCGCAAGCGCCGTGGCTGCAATTCGTCACCCCGCTGCATTTCGGCATGCCCAAGTTTGAACTCGCGCCGATCCTTTCGATGTGTCTGGTGGTGGTGATCATCTTCGTCGAGTCCACCGGGATGTTCCTCGCCCTGGGCAAAATCACCGGCCAGGAAGTCTGCCCACGAATGCTGCGGCGCGGCTTGTTGTGTGATGCCGGCGCGTCGTTTTTCGCCGGGTTCTTCAATACCTTTACCCACTCCTCTTTTGCGCAAAACATCGGCCTGGTGCAAATGACGGGCGTGCGTTGCCGTTCGGTGACCATCGTCGCCGGGGGGTTGTTGATCGTATTGAGTCTGCTGCCGAAAGCGGCGTTTCTGGTGGCCTCGATTCCGCCAGCAGTACTGGGCGGTGCGGCGATTGCGATGTTCGGCATGGTCGCCGCCACCGGGATCAAGATTCTTCAGGAAGCCGACATCGGCGACCGTCGTAACCAACTGCTGGTGGCGGTGAGCATCGGCATGGGCCTGATTCCAGTGGTGCGCCCGGAGTTCTTCGCCCACCTGCCGCTGTGGATGAGCCCGATCACCCACAGCGGCATCGCCATGGCCACCTTGAGCGCCCTGTCGTTGAACCTGCTGTTCAACATCCTTGGCGGCAAAGAACGCGCCACAGCCAACGACTGCCACGCCCACTGACACAGAAGGACATAAGACCTGTGGGAGCCCGCCCCCACAGGTCAGCGGTTGCCTGCGCCTCACACAATAAAAACCAAGAGGGAGCAACAGATGATTCGGACACAAACCAACGTGCTGTTGAGTGCTGGCCTGTTGGCCGCGAGTCAAGCCATGGCCGGCGATTTACTGCTGTGGCAGACCAACAGCCTGAGCTATCTGTACGGCAAGGATTTCGTGGTCAACCCGGCGATTCAGCAGACGATAACCTTCGAACACGCCGACGGATGGAAGTACGGCGACAACTTCCTGTTCGTCGACAGCACCTACTACAACGGCGAGAAAGACCGGTACAAAGGCGTTCACGCTTATTACGGCGAATTCAGTCCGCGCCTGTCCTTCGGCAAGATCCTCGATCGCCGTTTCGAATTCGGCCCGATCAAGGACGTGCTGCTGGCCATGACCTACGAAAATGGCGAAGACGACACCGAGGCCTACCTGATCGGCCCTGGTTTCAACCTCGCGGTACCGGGCTTCAATTTTTTCACCTTGAACTTCTATTACCGCCAGACCGAAGGCGCGCGCCCCGGTGACGACGTCTGGCAGGTCACCCCGGCCTGGTCCTACACCCTGCCATTGGGCAATTCCAACCTGCTGATCGACGGCTACATCGATTGGGTGGTGGATAACGACCAGAACTCAAACGGTACCTATCACGCCAACCTGCACTTCAACCCGCAGATCAAATATGACCTGGGCAAAGCCTTGGGCTGGCGGGATAAACAGGTGTACGTCGGCGCCGAATACAGCTACTGGAAAGACAAATACGGCATCGAAAACACCGCCAACTTCGACACCAATGAAAACACCACCAGCCTGCTGGTGAAGGTGCATTTCTAAGATGATCCGCAACCGTGCGCCAAACCTGTCGTCGGTGCGCTGTTGCGGGGCACTTGAGACCTGGCCAAGTAGTCAGTATTCTCCGCGGCCGCCTGAATCCGCGTCAAAAAAAAGTCCGGATTTAATTTCTGACCAGAAAGCCAACTTATCCCGGCTCTGGACGGCACCAAGGCACTCCATATCCCCTCTCAATCGACTGTTTTTGAGCAGCCGAGCGGGAGTTTATTGTTTTTTTGAAAACCTTGGCGCAGCTCTTGCTAAGAGCATTAAAGCTGACCGACTGGATGATTTTTTACCGCTACAGATAGAGGCGCCATACCAGAGCGCCGACCTTAAAAAAATAACGTGGAATCACCTACTTTTTGGGAGCAACCGAATGAAACGTACGTGCACTAGCCTGATGCTGGCGGGATCAATGCTGGCTGGGGGGCAGGCCATGGCCGGCGACTTGCTGCAATGGCAGACCAACAGCCTGTCCTACCTGTATGGCAAGGACTTCCAGGTCAACCCGCGCATTCAGCAGACGGTGACCTTCGAACACGCCGATGGCTGGAAATACGGCGACAACTTCTTCTTCATCGACAAGATCTTCTACAACGGCAAGGAAGACGCCTTCGCCGGGGACAACACCCACTATGGTGAAATCAGCCCGCGCTTGTCGTTCAACAAGATTTTCGACCAGAAGCTGGAATTCGGCCCGATCAAAGACGTCCTGCTGGCCATGACCTATGAGTTCGGCGAGGACGACACAGAGTCGTACCTGATCGGTCCGGGGTTCGACCTGGCCATCCCTGGCTTCGATTACTTCCAGTTGAACTTCTACAATCGTCACACCGAAGGCGGCCGCCCGGGTGACGATATCTGGCAGGTTTCTCCAGTCTGGTCCTACACCATCCCGGCGGGTAGCTCGGACGTGGTGATCGACGGTTTCATGGACTGGGTGGTCGACAACGACGTGAACAGTAAAGGCGAATACCACGCCAACCTGCACTTCAACCCTCAGATCAAATACGACCTGGGCAAGGCGCTGAAGCTGGGCGACAAACAACTGTACGTCGGTGTCGAGTATGACTACTGGAAAAACAAGTACGGCATTGAAGACAGCAGTGGCTTCAAGACTGACCAGAGCGTGACCAGCTTCCTGGTCAAGGTTCACTTCTGATCTGGCTGTAAGTGGCGTCTGCAAAGACGCCATCGCGAACCTGCTCGCGATGGCCGCACTGCCGATCTCAAGCCGTCACCACAGGCTCCTGCAGCCCAAGAAACCGGCAAAGTTCCTCACGCTTGGCCAACGCATCGCGCCGCCCCAGATCAATCAACTCGCTGCAATACCCCGCCTCGAACAACAGATAACTCAACACCCCTGCCCCACTGGTCTTGGTCGCACCCGGCCCGCGTAAAAACAGGCGCAGTGCCGCCGGCAATTCCTGTCGATGTCGCGCCGCAATCTCATCGATCGGCTGACTCGGCGAAATCACCAGCACCTCCACCGGCGCCACGCCCAGCGCACGGGTCGGCGTGCCATCGGGCATCAAGTGGCTGAACAGATTCAGACGCTGCAACAACTCGATGTCGCTTTCCAGGCTATCAATGAACGTACTGTTGAGCATGTGCCCGCCAATCTGCGCCAGCGTCGGCTGTTGCCCGGTATAGGCGCGTTGCAACGGCTGCTGCGGGTCGACGCCGCGCGGGTTGCCGCTGACGCCCACCACCAGCACCCGGCTGGCGCCCAAGTGCAAGGCCGGGCTGATCGGGGCGGATTGGCGCACCGCACCGTCGCCGAAGTACTCCTCGCCGATTTTCACCGGGGCGAACAGCAACGGAATGGCGGAACTGGCCAGCAAGTGATCGACACTCAATTGAGTCGGAACGCCGATGCGCCGATGGCGTAACCACGATTCGATGGTGCCGCCCCCCTGATAGAACGTGACAGCCTGACCGGACTCGTAGCCAAACGCCGTCACCGCCACCGCCTGCAACTGCTTCTGGGCAATGGCTTCGGCTATCCCGGCCATGTTCAGTTTGTCATTGAGCAATCCGCGCAGCGGCGAACTGTTGAGCAAGGCCACCGGCACGTGAGCGCCAAGCCCCAGCAAACTGTGACTGACAAACCGGCTGGCCTGACTGATGACGCCGGGCCAATCGCTGCGCAACACCCGATGGCTGCGAAAGCCCTGCCAGAACGCGGTCAAACGCTCGATGGCGCCGCGAAAATCCATCGCACCACTGGCGAGGCTGACCGCATTGATCGCCCCGGCCGAGGTGCCAACGATCACCGGAAACGGATTGCTTGCCCCCACCGGCAACAGTTCGGCAATCGCCGCCAGCACGCCGACCTGATACGCCGCCCGAGCCCCGCCGCCGGAAAGAATCAATCCTGTAACCGGTTCAGCAGGACTCATCGCAACACTCCATGGTGCTTAAAGGAATCGGTGACTCAAGCGCGTTTTTTGTACAGTTTGGGTTCGCCCGGTGGGCGGCTCTTGAAGCGGCGATGGGCCCAGAGGTATTGCTCCGGGCATTCACGCAAGGCGCTTTCCACCCACTGATTGATGCGGATGCAATCGGCTTCTTCGGTTTCGCCAGGGAAACCTTCGAGCGGCGCATGAATCACCAGTCGATAACCGCTGCCATCGGCCAGGCGCTCCTGAGTGAACGGCACCACCAACGCCTTGCCCAGCCGCGCAAACTTGCTGGTGGCGGTCACGGTGGCCGCCTGAATGCCGAACAGCGGCACGAAAATGCTTTGTTTGGCGCCGTAGTCTTGATCCGGTGCGTACCAGATCGCTCGGCCCGCGCGCAGCAATTTGAGCATGCCGCGCACATCGTCGCGCTCCACCGCCAGCGAATCGAGGTTGTGCCGCTCGCGACCACAACGCTGGACGTAATCGAACAGTGGATTTTTGTGCTCGCGGTACATGCCGTCGATGGTGTGCTGCTGCCCCAACAGCGCCGCGCCGATCTCCAGCGTGGTGAAATGCACCGCCATCAGGATCACGCCCTTGCCGTCTTGCTGAGCCTTTTTCAGGTGTTCCAGGCCTTCGACATGGGCCAGTTTGGCCAGACGCTGACGCGACCACCACCAGCTCATGGCCATTTCGAAGAAGGCGATGCCGGTGGAGGCAAAGTTTTCCTTGAGCAGGCGCTTGCGCTCGGCGGCAGACTTTTCAGGGAAACACAGCTCAAGGTTGCGCTTGGCGATGCGCCGTCGGTCGCCGGCCAGCCGATACATCACGGCACCGAGCTGGCGACCAATAAACAGCAACGCTGGATACGGCAACTGAACAATCAGCCACAACAGCCCCAAGCCACACCACAGCGGCCAGAAACGCGGCATAAGAAATGTTTTTCGAAAACGCGGGCGATCCATTAAAGGTTCCGGAAAGACAATGGCCGCGCATTCTACATCGTTCGACCCGGCTTGCGGCTTGCGGGCGTTCTCGTTATAAGTCTCGGCACTTTTAGTGACAAGCCGTTGTATGCCGACCATGAGCCAAACCGAACCGCAAGACCAGGATCCCGTGTTCCAGTTGAAGGGCAGCATGCTCGCCATTACGGTGCTGGAACTGGCCCGCAACGACCTCGAGACCCTAGATCGGCAACTGGCCGCCAAGGTCGCTCAGGCGCCTAATTTTTTCAGCAATGCCCCGCTGGTGCTGGCCCTGGACAAGCTTCCGGCCGGCGAAGGCGCGGTGGATTTGCCGGGCCTGATGCGCGTCTGTCGCCAGCATGGCTTGCGCACGCTGGCCGTCCGCGCCAGCCGAATCGAAGACATCGCTGCCGCCATTGCCGTCGATCTGCCCGTGCTGCCGCCGTCCGGCGCCCGTGAGCGGGCGCTTGACCCGCTTGAAGGCCAAGTGAAGAAAAAACCGGAAAAACCGCCGGAACCGACCATCAAACCGACAAAAATCATCACCTCGCCAGTACGTGGTGGCCAGCAGATTTACGCCCAGGGTTGCGATCTGGTGGTGATTTCGTCGGTCAGCCCGGGGGCGGAACTTCTCGCCGATGGCAATATCCATGTATACGGCCCTATGCGCGGTCGTGTATTGGCCGGCGTCAAAGGCGACACGAAAGCCAGGATTTTTTGTCAGCAAATGAGCGCTGAACTGGTGTCCATCGCAGGCCACTACAAGGTCTCCGAGGATCTGCGTCGCGATCCTTTGTGGGGGGCGGGCGTACAAGTCAGCCTGTCCGGCGACGTGTTGAACATCATTCGGCTTTAACGGATACTGCCGCATTTTCCAAACATCTCTAAAACGTAGCGAAAACGGCTCAAGCGAAGTAGGAAAACGGCCACAAGCAGTGTTTACCAGAGGTAAACCCTGCCCAGAACCGGATTCCAGCCAAGGCTGTCCGACTGCAGTAGTTTTCAGAGATGTTTTTCAGGGGCTAAAAGTCCTTTTTCCTTAGGGGTGAAACACCTTGGCCAAGATTCTCGTGGTTACATCCGGCAAGGGTGGTGTGGGTAAGACCACCACCAGCGCCGCTATCGGTACCGGCCTCGCTCTGCGTGGTCACAAAACAGTCATCGTCGACTTCGACGTCGGCCTGCGTAACCTCGACCTGATCATGGGTTGCGAGCGTCGCGTGGTGTATGACTTCGTCAACGTGGTCAACGGCGAAGCCAACCTGCAGCAAGCCCTGATCAAAGACAAGCGCCTGGAAAACCTCTACGTCCTGGCCGCCAGTCAAACCCGCGACAAAGACGCGCTGACCCAAGAAGGCGTGGAAAAGGTCTTGATGGCACTCAAGGAAGACTTCGAATTCGTGGTCTGCGACTCCCCGGCGGGTATCGAAAAAGGCGCCCACTTGGCCATGTACTTCGCTGATGAAGCGATTATCGTGACCAACCCGGAAGTGTCCTCGGTTCGTGACTCGGACCGTATGCTGGGCCTGCTGGCCAGCAAATCGCGCCGCGCTGAAAAAGGCGAAGAGCCGATCAAGGAACACTTGCTGCTGACCCGCTACAACCCGCAACGCGTCAGCGATGGCGAAATGCTTGGCGTCGAAGACGTCAAAGAGATTCTGGCTGTCGCCCTGCTAGGTGTGATTCCGGAATCGCAAGCGGTGCTCAAGGCCTCCAACTCCGGTGTGCCGGTAATTCTCGACGACCAAAGCGACGCCGGTCAGGCGTACAGCGATGCCGTCGATCGTCTGCTGGGCAAAACCGTGGAACATCGTTTCCTCGATGTCACGAAGAAGGGATTCTTCGAGCGCCTGTTTGGAGGTAGATAATGAACATTTTTGACTTCTTTCGCGCCAACAAGAAGCCAAGTACCGCGTCGGTAGCGAAAGAGCGTCTACAGATCATCGTGGCGCATGAACGCGGCCAACGCAGTACCCCGGACTACTTGCCAGCCTTGCAGAAGGAACTGGTGGAAGTGATCCGCAAGTACGTCAATATCGGGTCCGATGACGTGCACGTCGCTCTGGAAAACCAGGGCAGCTGCTCGATTCTGGAACTCAATATCACCCTGCCAGATCGCTGATCGATCCGGTCGGAGCCACGGCGGCTCAGGCTTACGCCCCTTGTAGGCGCCGAGCTTGCTCGCGATGACGGTTTTACATTCAACGACGATGTTGAATGACCGACCGCTATCGCGAGCAAGCTCGGCTCCTAAAGAGTGCGAGGTTCTGAGCCGCCGTTGGCGTTTGTTACGAGGCTGTTTTAATGCCGTTGTCCAACGTCCACATCATCCATCAGGACGCCGCCGTACTGGTGGTGAACAAACCGACCCTGTTGCTCTCCGTCCCTGGCCGGGCTGACGACAACAAGGATTGCCTGATTACCCGCCTGCAAGAAAACGGTTACCCCGAGGCGCGAATTGTCCACCGCCTGGACTGGGAAACTTCGGGCATCATTCTTCTGGCCCGTGACCCGGACACTCATCGCGAGCTGTCTCGGCAATTTCACGACCGAGAAACCGAAAAAGCCTACACGGCGTTGTGCTGGGGCCAGCCGGAACTGGACAGCGGCAGCATCGACTTACCCTTGCGCTATGACCCGCCGACCAAGCCGCGCCATGTGGTCGACCATGAATTCGGCAAGAATGCCCTGACTTTCTGGCGTGTGCTGGAACGCTGTGGCGACTGGTGCCGAGTCGAACTGACGCCGATCACCGGCCGCTCGCACCAATTGCGCGTGCACATGCTCTCCATCGGCCACCCGCTACTGGGTGACGGGCTCTATGCCCACGAGCAAGCCCTGGCCGCATGGCCGCGTCTGTGCCTGCACGCCAGCATGCTCAGCTTCACCCACCCTCAAACCGGTGAACGCTTGCGTTTCGAATGCCCGGCACCGTTCTGACGCCCGATGAGCTTTCRATACGTTAAACTGGCGCCACTGCTGTCTGGAGCTTCTTATGCGCGAAGAGTTGAACCAAGGCCTGATCGACTTCCTCAAGGCCTCCCCTACCCCATTCCATGCCACTGCCAGCCTCGTTCAACGCCTGGAAGCGGCGGGCTTCATGCGCCTTGACGAGCGCGAGCCCTGGACCACCGAAGCCAACGGTCGTTACTACGTCACCCGTAATGACTCCTCCATCGTCGCGATCAAGATGGGGCGTCATTCACCGCTGCATGGCGGTATTCGCCTGGTGGGTGCGCACACCGACAGTCCGTGTCTGCGGGTCAAGCCCCAGCCTGAGCTGCAACGTCAGGGTTTCTGGCAACTGGGTGTCGAAGTCTATGGCGGTGCGTTGCTGGCGCCGTGGTTCGACCGTGACCTGTCCCTCGCCGGCCGCGTGACCTTCCGCCGCGACGGCAAGGTCGAGAGTCAGTTGATCGACTTCAAAGTGCCGATCGCGACCATTCCGAACCTGGCGATTCACCTTAACCGTGAAGCCAACATGGGCTGGGCGATCAACGCTCAGACCGAATTGCCGCCGATCCTCGCGCAATTCGCCGGTGACGAGCGCGTGGACTTCCGCGCCGTGCTCACCAACCAGCTGGCGCTGGAACATGGCTTGAACGCCGACGTCGTGCTTGATTACGAGTTGAGTTTCTACGACACCCAAAGCGCTGCGATCATCGGCCTGCATGGTGACTTCATCGCCGGCGCGCGCCTGGACAACCTGCTGTCGTGCTACGCCGGCCTGCAAGCACTGCTGACCACCGAAACTGACGAAACCTGTGTGCTGGTCTGCAACGATCACGAAGAAGTAGGCTCCTGTTCAGCGTGCGGCGCTGATGGCCCGATGCTTGAGCAGACGTTGCGCCGCCTGCTGCCTGAAGGTGACGAATTCGTACGCACTATTCAGAAATCCCTGCTGGTTTCGGCCGACAACGCCCACGGCGTRCACCCCAACTACGCCGACAAACACGACGCCAACCACGGCCCGAAACTCAACGCCGGCCCGGTGATCAAGGTCAACAGCAACCAGCGTTACGCCACCAACAGCGAAACCGCCGGTTTCTTCCGTCACCTGTGCATGGCCGAAGAAGTACCGGTGCAAAGTTTTGTGGTGCGCAGCGACATGGGCTGTGGGTCGACCATCGGCCCGATCACCGCCAGCCACCTGGGCGTACGCACCGTGGACATCGGCCTGCCGACGTTCGCCATGCACTCGATCCGCGAACTGTGCGGCAGCCACGACCTGGCGCACCTGGTCAAAGTGCTGAGCGCGTTCTACGCCTGCCAGGAATTGCCGTAATCCCAAAAAGCTTCGCGAGCAGGCTCGCTCCCACATTGGAATGCATTT
>NZ_JBFUKU010000169.1:0-12351 GCF_056400685.1 Pseudomonas sp. P5_A12
GCAACGTAGGACAGGATCAGGTTGGTGGAGATGGGAGCAACCTGATACAGGCGGGTTTCACGGAATTTGCGCTCGACGTCGTACTCGCAGGCAAAACCAAAACCGCCGTGGGTCTGCAAGCACGCATTGGCAGCTTCCCAAGAGGCTTTCGCCGCCAAGTATTTGGCCATGTTGGCGCTGGCCCCGGCGTTGATACCGCTGTCGTATTCCTCGCAAGCACGCCAGCGCATCAGGTCAGCCGCTTCGATTTCAATGTGTGCTTCAGCGATGGGGAACTGAACGCCCTGGTTCTGCCCGATAGGGCGTCCGAACACGACGCGATCACGCGCATAGGCGCTGGCTTTCTCGATAAACCAGCGGCCGTCACCAATGCATTCGGCGGCGATCAGTGTGCGCTCGGCGTTCAGTCCGTCCAGGATGTACCTGAAGCCTTTGCCTTCCTCGCCGATGAGGCTCTCAGCAGGAATTTCCAGGTTGTCGAAGAACAACTCATTGGTTTCGTGGTTGACCATGTTGGCAATCGGTTGCACGGTCAGGCCGTTACCGATGGCCTCACGCAGGTCGACGAGGAAGATCGACATCCCTTCGGACTTCTTCTTCACGTCGGCCAAAGGGGTCGTACGCGCCAGCAGGATCATCAGGTCGGAATGCTGGACGCGCGAGATCCAGACCTTCTGCCCGTTGATGACATACTTGTCGCCGCGTTTGACCGCTGTGGTCTTGATCTTTGTGGTGTCGGTGCCGGTAGTAGGCTCGGTCACGGCCATCGATTGCAGGCGCAATTCGCCGCTGGCCAGTTTCGGCAGGTAATAGCTTTTCTGCGCCTCGGTACCGTTACGCAGCAGAGTGAACATGTTGTACATCTGCCCGTGAACGGTGCCGGAATTACCACCGCAGCGATTCACTTCTTCCAGGATTACTGAGGCCTCGGCCAGTCCGAGGCCGGAGCCGCCATATTCGACAGGAATCATCGCTGCCAGCCAACCTGCGTCGGTCAGCGCCTTGACGAAGGCTTCGGGAAAGCCCTTTTCTTCGTCGACTTTACGCCAGTAAGCCGCATCGAATTCAGCGCAAAGTGCGCGTACGCCCTCGCGGATGGCATTGAGTTCTTCAGAGTTGCGGTCAGTCATTATTATTCTCCTCAACGCGTCACGCCTGACAGCTGCCTTGCGTGACCGGGTACGGCCATGGAAGGGTCAGATCGGGTTGAAACCCAGCGCAGCACGAAAGCGATTCTTGACGTAGTGGCCATCACGCGGTGGCAGCACTCGTGGTGGGTTTTCGGCTTTGATCTTGATCGTTGCGAGCTTGACGCCATCGCGCGTTGCGAAGCGCTCGCGCAGGTCGTGTACGCCTTCCATGTCACGGATTTCATCGGTCCAGCTGAAGCCGCAAGTTTTCGCGACCTGGTCCAGGGAAATACCGAATCCGGCATGGCTGACCTGCATGCCGGTCTCGCCAAAGTGACCGTTATCCAACACCGCAATAGTCAGGTTGGCAGGCTTTTGAAGCGCGACGGTGGCCAGGGCGCCGAAGCCCATGAGCAACTCGCCGTCACCGGTGACCACTACGACGGACTTGTCCGGCTGTGCGTTGGCCAGGCCCAGCCCGACGGTGATGGCGCTACCCATGGCGGCCCAGAGATAGTAATTAAGATCATTGTCACCGGCGGCCATGACGTCATAGGACGCCGAGCCCAGACCGGTCACGACTAGCATGTCCTTGCGATCGGCCAGCAGGGCTTTGACCACTTCGCGGCGGCACAGGGTGTGGTTTGCGCTTACTTGACCCATTTCTTTTCTCCAATCAGGCGTTGACCGAGCAGCAGGGCAGTGGCGGAATCTCCGTTGAATGCCATGGTCGCGGCACCATGCAGAAGGGGCGCGACGTCTTCCGGGACGTCCGCGCGCCAGGTCATGACCTTCATCAGGTTCAGGGAGGCTTCGGTGGCCTGACCCATAGGGTTCTGCCACGCGTTGAATTCGGCCCAGTCGCCGCGCATGGTGACGACCATCAGCAGCGGGAAGCCGGCGCAGACTTGAAGCGCCAGGGTGTTGATGCAGTTCCCGACGCCGCTGGATTGCATCAGGAGAGCGCCACGCTCACCGCCAAGCCAGGCGCCAGCCAGGTAGCCGATGCCTTCTTCTTCAGTGGTGAGGACGACAGCCTTGATGTCCGGATCTGCATACGACATCCGGATCGCCGCCGAGTGGCCTGCATCCGGTACGAAGACCACGTGTTTGACGTCGTGGGCCTTGAGCACGCGGAACACGTCCTCCTGCCAATCCTGCCCTACGGTGTGTTCAGCTTCTGTTGACATGCCAATCTCCCAAGCAGTGCTGCTTTTGTGTTTTCACACATTCTGGGAGTGCTGGGACTGAACTACGACTACCGTTTTTGTCTTTGAGATATGCCCATTTTGTATAGCTGGAAGGTGAATGCGTGGCATGCCGGGCAACGGCGATAGCTACGCATTATGGGAAGGAGTGATTAACGAAGGGAGGTGCAGAATGTACGGATGGCCTCGCAGGCCTGGCGCAATGAAGCATTATCCAGTGCATAGGCAATACGGATTTAAGGACCCAGACCAAAATMACTGCCATGCACCACGGCCACATATGCTTCCAGGAATTTACAGAACATACGATCCCCTGAAGTTGTGGCCTGGTTCGGCGTTACCTTTCGCTCAAGGAGATCAATGACGTGCCTTCACCAGAAAGTTTCAGTCATGTGCAACTCCCTATGATAGTGGGGGCAGTTTAGTGTGGCTCCTTCAACGCAGGCAGCATCCGCTACCCTGTGATGTAAAAAAGGGCCCATGGATCATCATGGGCCCTTTTAAAAAACCACGGTAATCGTCAGTGCCTTAGATCCTGGCAGCCTGCGATTTGACGCAGCCCCTCAGTCCGGTGCGTTCTTCGATCTCACCCGAGCCGCTGATGTACCCATAGCGGGACAGGTTGGGCATCAGCATCGCGGCGATGAACGTGATGGTGACGACGGCCGCGACGTAGAAGAAGAAATACTCCTCAATACCCTGCGACCGAAGCGATAAGGCGACGTATTCGGCAGTACCTCCGAACGCCGCGTTGCCGACGGCATAAGGAAAGCCCACACCCAATGCACGTACCGCTGGCGGGAACAGTTCAGCTTTGACGATCCCGGCAATCGGGGTGTACAGCGACGCAATAGCCAGGCCGCCAAAGACCAGCAAGAACGCAGTAAATGGACTGCTGACTGATTGCAATGAATAGAGCAGCGGGATCACCAGTAGCATTGCCAACCCGGAAAACATCAGCATGTGCGCCTTGATCCCGATACGGTCGGCGAGCAGACCAAAGATTGGCTGGCAGAACATGAAGCCGACCAGGGCGGCCGTCATGATGAAGCTCACCGTTTCCGGACTGAACCCCGCAGAGATCACCAGGAATTTCTGCATGTAGGTGGTGAAGGTGTAGAAGTAGAGCGAACCGCCAATGGTAAACGCGACCACCAGTGCAACTGCGCGTTTGTGTTTGAACATGCCGCGCAACGAGCCGGCATCTTTGCGGTTCATGTCTTTCTTGGTGGCGGTTTCATGCATCGCCCGGCGCAAATACACCACGACGATGGAACTCAGGGCTCCAATGAAGAACGGAACTCTCCAGCCCCATTCGCGCAATTCCTCGCCGGTAAGCGTTTGTTGAAGAATGACCACGGTCATCAGGGCAAGCAGTTGGCCGGCAATGATGGTGAAGTACTGGAACGACCCATAGAAACAGCGACGACCCGGTGTCGCGATTTCACTTATGTAGGTGGCGCCTGTGCCGTACTCTGCGCCTACGGACAGGCCCTGAATCAGTCTGGCGATGACAAGCAAAACCGGCGCAGCCACACCGATGGTTTCATAGGTTGGCATAACGGCAATCAACAGGGAGCCGGCGCACATCATGAACACCGAGATAATCATCGAGACCTTCCGGCCGCGAGTATCAGCAATCCAGCCAAATATCCAACCGCCCAGAGGGCGCATGAAAAAACCCACGGCGAAGACGCCGGCGGTTGCCAGTAGCTGGCTGGTCGTATCGCCTTTGGGAAAAAACGAAGCCGCAAAGTAGATGGCGGTATAGGCATAAATGAAAAAGTCGTACCACTCCACCAGATTGCCCGAGCAGGCCCCCATGATGGCCCTGACACGATTCGGACTTTTAATCTGATCGGACTTTTCAGTGTGGAGTGTTGAGTCGCTGGTTGATGCAGACATTGTGTTCACCCTTGCTTCAAGGCGAGACGATACGAGGCACACGCAGATGCGTGTCCGACGTGGCTGACTCGATGGATTGATGTGCTTAACGCAGTGGTTGTGATCCTGCGATGACCCAGGCACATGAAGAAGGGGGATGTACATGAGAGGTCAGCTGTTCGCTGACGGTGTAAGGCGGGGAGGTCAGGTAACGAGAAATGTAGTCAATCATGGTGCAAGCCCTCGAATCTTATTCTTGTAGTCAATCGAGCGCTCTTGGCGTCGACGTTGATTGCACGCTACCGCAGAGTGACGAGGGTAATAAGCCGTCAGCCAGGCCTAACTGATATACCGAAATTTTATAGCTTGTCTTGCAGCCCCGGCGGGCCGGGGTATACAGCCGCTCGTAAGCCGCAACGCCCCATGTGACGCGGTCTCGGCGGCCTTCCAAGGGGCGCTGATGCGTTTACACTGACCCTACTTTCGATGCATTTCGCGTCGAGCCCGACTCTGACTGGCCTGGTAATGGATGTCGTTCAACTCAAAACCCTGATTCATGTGGCCGAGCTTGGCAGTCTCAGCAAGGCTTCCGACCGGCTTCACATCGCACAACCGGCACTAAGCAGGCAAATTCGGTTGTTGGAAAAAGAACTCGGGACCTATCTGTTTGATCGGCATGGTCGAGGCATGGAGATTACCGATGCCGGCCGTGAAGTCTTGGCACATGCCACTCGAATCATGGAAGAGATGGAGTCCATTCGAAGTTCGGTCGTGGGCGGGAAGTCTTCTTTTCGCGGCACCGTGGTGATCGGTACGACACCGACGGTAGCGGAAATTGTCACCGTTCCGCTGGTGCGCAAAATCAAAGAAGCGCATCCGAATCTCGCCATCAGGTTCTCCTCTGCCTTTAGCGGTTACCTGCTGGATTGGGTTCAGCGCGGCGAATTGGAGCTGGCGATTTCTTACGATCCCCAACCCTTGCATACGCTGCGTATCGTGCCGGTAATGATGGAAAACCTGCTATTGGTCGGCCCGGCCAGCGCCAACCTGCGCCTTGATACACCTGTGTCATTCGAGTCTTTGGCAGAACAGCAATTGGTGTTACCCAGCGCTCGCCACAGTCTTCGCGTGATTTTGGATAATTGTGCGCGTGAAGTCGGTATCAAGCTCAAGACCAGCGTTGAAGCTGACTCCTTCGGCGCGATGATCGACCTGGTTCGCAATGGCTTCGGTTTGACCGCTTTGCCTCTGGCATCGATCTACACGCAAATCGAATCGGGAGTGCTCAGTGCAGCTCCTTTGGTCGACCCCACTCCCATGCGTAAATTGGTCCAGGTCTTTCCCGCTGACAGGCGCGTCAGCCCGGCTGCAAAATTTGTTGGAGAGGCGTTCATCGAGATTGCCGCCGATCTGGTCAGTCGCGAAATCTGGGCAGGGCACATGCTCTGAGCAACCTACACATCGAGTCCGTCGGACATGTTTTGAATAATCAAACTCCATTACCCGGCACGTTCGGCATCTTCCTGTTGGGGATGCTGCAGGTTTTGGTCTGGGGAGGATCATTCTTTCTGATGGCCGTAATGGCCGATCCGATTATTGAAGAGACAGGCTGGGCCAGCCAGTGGGTCTATGGCGCCTTGTCTCTGAGCATTCTTGTTTCTGCGCTGTTGGCTCCGTTGATCAGCCGACTGATCGCCCGCTACGGCGGTCGCCCGGTTCTTGCCAGCAGTGGTCTAGGCATCGCCATTGGATTGTTTCTGATGGCCAACGCCACTTCTTTGCCGTTTTTTTTATTGGCTTGGTCAGTCATTGGTATTGGCATGGCGCTTGGATTGTATGAAGCACTATTCGCCTGTTTAGGTTCACTATACGGGGAGCGAGCAGGCGGTGCGATTACAGGCATTACGCTGATTTCAGGGTTTGCAACAACGCTTTCCTGGCCAGCGGTTGCGTTAGTCATCGAGTACGTTGGTTGGCGTTCCACGTGTCTGGCTTATGGCGTGTTGTTAGTCCTCACGGTGGCACCACTTTATGCATGGGTACTACCGAAAGGCTCGGGCTCCCTGACAAAAAATGACGCGTTGGCCGATGAAGGTCTCTCAATTGATCGACGGATTTACTGGCTCCTCACGATGATTTTTGCGTTGGGTGCAGTGATCATGACGGCAATCTCTGTCCAGCTGATTTCTTTGCTTCAAGGTCAGGGCTATTCATTATCAGCCGCCATCGGGTTCAGCGCTTTATTGGGGCCGAGTCAGGTAGGCTCGCGTGTTCTACAAGTGTTTTCGCGAAAACGACACCCCATCTGGACAACGTTGATCTCTGTCGTGCTTGTGTCAATCGGTCTGTTGGTTGTGACCATGGCGCCGGCAATGACAGCGCTCGGTCTAGTCCTTTACGGTGCTGGTAATGGTTTGCGAGCGATTGTTCGGGGACTGTTGCCACTGACGCTGATGTCGCCAACGCAGTATGTTTTGCTCATGGGGCGCATGGCTCGACCTTCACTGGTTGGACAAGCACTGACACCTCTTGCCGGGGGGTACCTTTTGCAAACGCTGGGGGCGGGCGGCGTGCTTGCTGGACTAAGCTCGCTGGCAATGTTGAATGTGATACTGGTGCTGATTCTTTTACAGCGCGTTCGAAAAATATGATCCCGGGCGGTACGGGTTTATCCGTGCGGTGGATCGTCGGCAAGATTAGCTCGATCCACCGTCTCGGCTCGTTTCGTGTTTCAGGCCGTAGCGCTCACTCCTGCGCCTTTCCCCCCCGTCGGAATGTCGTGCAGGGAAATCCTTGACGTTTCTGGCAATGCCAGCCCACCCGCCAGCGCAAGCAAAGCCACCGCGATCAGATAGAACGCCGGCGACAAGTTGCTGCCGGTGGTGCTGATCAGCCACGTGGCCACCAGCGGTGCGGTGCCGCCGAAAAGGGTATAGGCCATGTTGTAGGTAATCGCCGATGCGGTGTATCGAGTTCGGGTAGGGAAGGTTTCCGAGAGCAAGGCCGCCGTTACCACTCCGCACAACACCGCGCCAATCGCCAGGAGCATAACCCCGGCGATGGAAGCTGCGAACGAGCCGGAACTGGCCATCAGGAACGATGGATACACGGCCACTATTAATAGAGCGCAAGCCGTCATCACCGTTTTTCGACGCCCGACTCGGTCCGAATACAGCCCGGCCAGTGGGCAGATCGCCGCAGCGAACAGCAATGCAATCAGTGACACCAGCAACGCTGTTGCGCGACTCAAGCCACCCGCGACTTGCAGGTAGGTAGCGAAGTAGGTGGTGAACATATAAAACGATAGCGCCGTGAGCGACACAAAAGCGCCCAGGCAACAGATCGCCGCACCATGGTTGCGCAAGGTTTCCTTAAGCGGAGAGTGGGCTACTGCATGTTCCTGAGTCACCGCCTGGAACGCCGGGGTCTCATCGAGCTTCCAGCGCAAATAAAGACCCACCAGCCCCAGCGGCGCGGCAATCAGGAACGGCAAACGCCAACCCCAGCTACCCATCGCTTCGGCCGACAATGACGCCTCGAGTACGTAGGCCACCACGGCTGCCGCGGCGAAGGCGGAAAATGTCGACACCGGAATGAAGCTGCCGTACCAGGCGCGTTTATCCTGCGGTGCATGCTCCATCAGATAGGCACAGGCACCTGCGTATTCTCCCCCGGCGGAAAAGCCTTGGGCACAACGGATCAGGGTAAGCAGAATCGGCGCCATGACCCCGATCGCGGCATAAGTGGGTAGCAGGCCGATCAAGGTCGTCGCACCGGCCATCAGCAGAATCGTCATTGCAAGGGTTCGCTTGCGGCCGATCCTGTCGCCCAGCATGCCGAAGAAAATCCCTCCGAGGGGGCGAAATGCAAACGCCACGGCAAATACCGCAAAGGTCTTCAGCAGCGCGACACTGGCATCGCCGCTGGGGAAAAATTGCTGGGCGATGGTCGTGGCCAAAAAGCCATAGACGGCAAAATCGAACCACTCGACGAAATTACCGATGCCGGCGGCCACAATCACTTTTCTGAGCGTTCTTGGGCTGACGTGTTCTGTCGTTGCGCTCGTCATGCTGGACCTCGATAGTTCGTTAGTATGCTTTCGATTATCGGGGCAGGTACCGTGGCGGTTCACTTCAAAAGTGTCATCCACATAGTCAGGACCGACTTCATCCACTTGAAATAAGCATTATTCGCGCCAGATGGGTTGGTCATTTCCGCTCTCGCTCCGTCTCGTGGTCAAAGCAGGAGCGCAAACGTTCATCCAAAAAGTTGGCCGTCAGTGATAGTTGACAGCCTTCGCTTGCAGCTTTTCGACCCGCAGGTGCCCCAAAAATGCAACGTCGCTCAAGGGCGTTTCTCTGCATCGGTACCCAAAGACTTCAAACCAATATCAGCTGTACTGACGTGTCGATCCAGCAGAGGGTTTGGGCCTCCAGTTGTGGGTCAGCTGATAGGCAATTGCCAGCCATATGAACCACCCCGGCATCACCATTAAGGCAATACGGGTGTCAGGTCTTAATGCCAGCAAACAGAGAACAAAGCCCAGGAACGCCAAAGAGAACCAGGCCATCGGTACGCCGCCAGGCATCTTGTAGGCCGATTGCGCATGCAGGTCGGGCCGGCTTCTGCGATAGGCAATGTACGACGCGAGGATGGTCGACCAAGTGAAAATCACCAGGATCGCCGACACGGTAGAGACGATGGTGAACGCTGTCATGACTTCTGGAACGAGGAACAGCAGCAGCACACCCAACAGCATCAACAGCGTGGTGAACGCCAGGCTCAGCAGAGGCACGCTATTTTTCGACAAACGCCGAAAAATCCCCGGAGCATTGTCGTGACTGGCCAGCCCAAACAGCATGCGGCTGGATGAAAATACGCCACTGTTGGCCGATGAGGCGGCAGACGTCAGCACCACAAAGTTGACGATACCTGCTGCTGCGGGAAACCCTGCCACCAGAAACAGTTCGACGAAAGGGCTCTTGTTGGGCGAAACCTGTTGCCAGGAAGTCACTGCAATAATGCAGGCCAGAGCCAGCACATAAAACAGGATGATTCTCAGCGGAATCGAGTTGATGGCTTTAGGCAGGGTCTTCTCGGGGGAGCGGGTTTCGGCGGCTGCGGTGCCGATCAGCTCGGTGCCGGCAAAGGAGAAGATTGCCATCTGGAAACCGGCAAAGAAACCAAACAGGCCGTTGGGGAAAGCCGCCTGTTTATCCAGCAGATGGTTCAGGGATGCAGTGACGCCATTGGGTGAGACGAAGGAGCTGGCAATCAGCACCATGCTGACGCCAATCAAGGTGACGACGGCAATGATCTTGATGATCGCGAACCAGAACTCCACTTCACCGAAAAGCCTGACCGCCAGCACGTTCAAGGCAAACAGCGTTACTAGCATACCGATGGCCGGTATCCAGGCGGGTACATCGGGGAACCAGTACTGAAAGAATCCCCCGACCACTACTGCATCGCCTACCACCGCGACGCTCCAGCTCAGCCAGTACGACCAACCGAGGAAGAATGCCGCTCGCGGGCCGAGGTAGGCACCGGCAAAATCCGCGAAGGTTTTGAAGTTCAAGTTGGAGAGCAACAGTTCGCCCATGGCGCGCATGACGAAAAAAATGAACAGACCGATGATCATGTAGATGAGGATGATCGATGTGCCGGAGAGGGCAATGATCTTCCCGGAACCCATGAACAGACCTGTACCGATGGCTCCTCCCATGGCCATTAACTGGATGTGACGATTGCTGAGCGTGCGCTGCAGCGCGGGCTGTTCAACCAGCCCGGACGGAGTCGATTTCATTACAAAACCTCTTGATTTTATKTTTTTGAGTTTTGGCAGGAAAGTGGCTGTCAAGTGTTCTTGTTAGTGATGCAACGGCTACTGACGGTCGTGGTTTKCGGGTGGCAGGGTTTCTCGTCCACTCACAAGGTGAATAGCCCCTTGGCACTTTGCTCAGGGGGCCACACCTATGGCGATCAGCTGACTGTGCGCAGGCGCGAGGGGGCGATTGCTGGCTGCGGCTCAAGCAGTTGGTAGAGGTTTTTTATGTTGGCAGGCGTCGGCACAAGGTGGATGCGCTCACCGATGGCATGCTCCCGCGCCAGGTCGTGCACGTAGCGCAGTGACGAAAAGTCTTCAAGGGCAAAACCCACCGAATCGAACACGGTGACCTGTGCGTCGTTCTCGCGCCCCGGCACTTCGCCTTGAACAATCTGGAAGAACTCGACGACGGGAAAGTCGGGCTCCAGCTGTTGAATATCGCCTTCAATCCGGGTTTGAGGTTCAAACTCAACGATGACCCGGGCATTGCGCAGGATGTCGGCGTGCAGTTCCGTTTTCCCTGGGCAGTCACCGCCTACGGCGTTGATATGCATGCCGGGCTCGATCATCTCGGGCGTCAGAATCGTTGCATAGGCCTTGTCTGCGGTGACTGTGGTGACGATGTGCGCGCCCTTGACCGCTTCCTGTACCGAGTTGGCCAGAATCACCTCAATATCCGGGAATGCTGAAAGGTTCTGCTTCAACTTGAGTGACGCGTCGCGATCAATATCGAAAATACGGATTTCGCTTATGCCCAGCATTTCATGGAAAGCGAGGGCCTGAAATTCGCTCTGGGCGCCATTGCCGATGATTGCCATGGTGCTTGCACCTGGACGCGCCAGGGACTGCGCGACCAAGGCGGAGGTTGCGGCAGTGCGCACGGCTGTAGTCAGCGTCAGTTCGCTGAGCAAGGATGGATAGCCACTGTGGACATCGGCCAGGACACCGAAGGCCATGACCGTCAGCAAATTGCTTTGACCATTGTCCGGGTGACCATTCACGTATTTGAACGAGTACTGTTGGCCATCGTCGGTCGGCATCAACTCGATCACACCGTTGTCCGAATGATTGGCGGTGCGAGGCGACTTATCAAACTGCGCCCAGCGTGAGTAGTCAGCTTCGATGTAAGCCGCCATTTCGCGGATTGCCCGGCGGATTCCCACCTTGGCGAACAGGCGTGCGGCATGATCGACATCGATAAAAAGAGTCATGTTTTTATTCTCCGATTCAATAGTTGGAGCGTTGCGATTCAGGGGATGAATCAGGCGCGTTTGCTCTCGTAACCATGCAGCACGTTGACCGCGTTGATCCCGATTTCATCGACCATGTAGCCGCCTTCCATCACGAACAGGGTGGGGCAGCCCACACCTGCTATCAGCTYGCCGATGCCGATGAAGTCTTCGCTTTCCAGCAGGAAGTGGCTGATGGGATCGTCCTTGAACGTGTCGACGCCCAGTGAAATAACCAGCACTTCAGGGGCAAATTGCTGGAGTTTCTTGCAGGCGTGGAGCAAGGCGTTGCGGTAACTTTCCCAGGTGGTGTTCTGCGGCATCGGATAGTTCAGGTTGTAACCTTCGCCGTCACCTGCGCCGACTTCGTGGCTGAAGCCTGAGTAGTACGGATAGGACACCGCCGGCTCGCCGTGCAGCGAGACAAACATGACGTCACTGCGCCCGTAGAAAATATTCTGGGTACCGTTGCCATGATGAAAGTCGACGTCCAGTACCGCGACACGTTTGGCGCCTTGGGTAATGGCCTGCTGTGCGGCAATGGCGGCGTTGTTCAGATAGCAGTAGCCGCCCATGTACTCGCGCGCGGCGTGATGACCCGGCGGGCGGCAGAGGGCAAAGGCACTGTCGTGGCCTTCATCGATCAGCGCCAGTCCGGTCAGCGCAATATCGGCGCTGGTTTTTACCGCTTGCCACGTGGTCGCGGTGATGGGGGAGCCGGCGTCCATGGCATAGAAACCCAGCTTGCCGTCGATAARGCTTGGCACTTGCTCATTGGACAGATCGCGTACCGGCCATACCAGCGGCAAGGCATCGTGGGTGCGTCCGGTTGCGCTCCATTCAGACCAGGCGGATTCCAGAAAAGTGACGTAGCGCTCGCTGTGCGCATTGACATAGCACGACCGGTCAAATGCTCGTGGTTCGATGATCTGGCCTAGCCCTACCTGTTTAACCCGATGATGGACGGTATCAGCTCGACTGGGCTGTTCGAAGGACGGTTTGAGCACGCCGTCCTTCAATTYGGTGCCGTGGTGTAAACGGTGGGAATCACTGAAAACTGTAAACATTGTGCG
>NZ_JBFUKU010000170.1:0-12300 GCF_056400685.1 Pseudomonas sp. P5_A12
ACAATGACGGACACTGAGCCGTTAATACCAGGGTTTTTAACGGGGTACAGATGGCGTTGAAACGGGATAGAWCTTCCAGTCCGTCCAGTTTGGGAATGCAGATGTCTAGAATGACCAGGTCTGGCATGCATTCTCGAACCATCTGCATGGCGTCGACCCCATTATCAGTTTCGCCGACGACTTTATAACCCTCATGTTCGAGCAACATTCGGACGGCAAGACGGATAACGGGGTGATCGTCGACAATAAAAACGGAGTTCATAATCAGATCCCATGCGAGCTCAAATAAAGCGCGCACCATAGCTCAGATAGTTGAGGTGGCGCATGAACTGACAGGCAGTTAGCAGCGATATAGGAGAAATCCTACGGCCAAATAGGAAACGGACTACGGTTCAACTAGGTTTTTAATGAAGATCAATAAAGGTGTTGTATTAAGTGGTGGGGTTGTTGCGGTATTTGTTTTAAATGGCTTGTTTGTGTACTAAGTGTATTTTAGTAATGGGTTTTTATAGCGGAACTCGGGACAACAGGTTTCTAAAGTCTGATTGTTTCAAAGGTTTTATCAAGTAGCCTAGCAAGGGTAGATTGTACTCATCGGCCGTTTTTTTAAGTTTGTCCAGTTCACCGGGTGTCAGGCTACTCAGGAGTATCGCCTGCTTGATCATTCCCCGGCGGCTGGCGAGCTTGATCAAGTCGAGGCCTGTGAGTTCAGGCAGGCATTGATCACACAGGAGAATGTCGAAGGGGTGCGAAGACTCAAGCATCCGGTGCAAAGCGCTCTCTGCACTGTCCGTAGCGGTGAGTTGCGTGAAACCATAACTCTCAAGCAAGTATTGGGTCGCTTTAAGTTGGAAGGGATGATCTTCCACCAACAAGATGCGCCAATTGTTTTTGAACCTGACATTTTTCATGCTTGATCTGTCGATCAGAGTGGAAGGCGATTATTGCGCGAACAGGGAGAGCAATCGATCAGTCGGCTCTGCACAAGGTGTAGGGCGATTCTGGTGGTGCTGAAGTGCGAATGAATGCCGACCCGCTCCTCAGAGATCTGAACAGCGGGTCGTCAGGCATTCATCCGCGGTTTGAACGACCGGTCATTTCCAGGGCCATTTCACTGGCATAGCTATCGGTCATGCCGGCGATGAAGTCGATCATGCGCAGGAATGAAGTGTGCAAAGGACCGCGAGGATCGGGTGCATTGTTGCCCAGCAGGTCGAGGATGCGGCGACTTTTGAACGACGGCGTGCGACCGTTGTGTTGTTCCAGAGCTGCCCCGCAGAATGCGTTCAGAAGAATCTCCAGTGTGGTGTAGGCGCCGATTTCATGCAGTGTCTTGCGTTTGTCCTGGAAGATTTTTTTTCTGGCCATGTCTTTGGCGTTCAAGACACAGCGCTTGGACGGGCCATGCATGTGCTCCACCAAATCGCCGGGTAGCGTGCCGGCCAGCAAGGCATCCTGTTGTTCGACGAAGGCGCGAGCAGCGGCATTGGTCAGATGCTCGATGGCTTTTCCTCGCAGAATTGCCAGTTTGCGTCGACGCGAATCCAATGGGCCCAGTTGGCGATAGGTTTGCGGAAGATCGTCGCCCACAAGGTTGAGCAGCAAAGACTCGACTTCGGCGTACTCCAGCAACTCCATTTCCAGGCCATCTTCCAGGTCGATCAGCGCGTAGCAGATGTCATCGGCGGCTTCCATCAGATACACCAATGGGTGGCGTGCCCAGCGCTCCTCCTCCAGTTGTGGCAGGCCCAGTTTTTGAGCGATCTGCTCCAGTAACGACAGTTCACTCTGATAACAACCGAACTTGTGCTTCTTGTAGCCCAGTGAGTCAGCGTGCTTTGCCGTCCAGGGATATTTCAGGTACGTACCCAGCGTGGCGTACGTCAGCCGCGTGCCACCGTCGAACTGATGGTATTCAAGCTGAGTGAGCACGCGAAAGCCTTGGGCATTGCCTTCGAAATTCAGGAAGTCATTACGTTCGACTTCGCTCATGTCATCCAGCCAGCCACGGCCTGCGGCTTGCTGGAACCAGTGACGGATCGCGTCTTCGCCGGAGTGACCGAAGGGTGGATTGCCGATGTCATGGGCCAGGCATGCCGACTGCACTACCATCCCCAGATCACTCGGATCGCACCATTCGGGCAGGGCGCTGCGAATGGTTTCACCGACACGCATGCCCAACGAGCGGCCGACACAGCTGACTTCCAGCGAGTGGGTCAGGCGCGTGTGGATGTGATCGTTGCTGGTGACCGGATGGACTTGGGTCTTGCGTCCCAGCCGGCGAAAAGCGCCTGAGAAAATAATGCGGTCATGGTCTTTATGGAAAGGACTGCGACCGAGTTCTTCCGGGCTATGCAGAGGTTTTCCGAGGCGTTCGCGGGTAAGCAGGGTTTGCCAATCCAAGGCGGGTCTCTCCGTCAGGTGACTGATCCCTTAGCCTAGAGCCCGGCGGCGTCGATGTCGATGAGCAGCAGTCGTTCACCTTTGTTGAAAAATTGCCCGGCGACGGGACAAGTCTTGTGTTTGGATTCCCGTGGTCACCGGGTAGGCACACAGGATTGAACCCCTCGATAAAAGAGGTTCATCCCGGTGGTCAGGCAGTTATCTAGTGTTTAGGTGAGTTGCTTTGAAGGACCAGCTTGATCAAGGGCCCGAGACTGGTGCCCAGACGAACCAGGCGAGTCAGGCTGCTGACGCCGCCGTTACGGGTACTTTTTCCGGTCAAAAAGCCCAGCAAAGTAACCACCGCCACGCCCCAGAGCGGGGCATGCTTGATGCCAAAGCTGCTCTGGAGGTCTTGCGACATCCCGCGTATCCGCTGCAAGGGCAGCAGCAGTTCCCTGGATTCGTGGCGAATTTCCTGACGGTGCATTTCCATGCGCAGGCGAATCAGCGCCTTGCGCATTTCCGTGCGCGAGCTGTTGTGCGGCAGTTCAGGCAGGCTCATGGCAGCAGGCGCTCCCGATCATTGGCCAATTCTTCCAGGGTGCCATGGAAGGGCGAGGACTCATCGAAGATCGCCGCTTTCAAACGGAACGCACAGAATAGGGAGGCAAGGGCATAGAACACACAGAGCCCGATGATGGCGGGCAGGCGATAGGTGTCCCAGAATACAATCAACACCAGTCCCGACAACCCTACCAGCAGCAGCAATGCAAAGACCAGCGCCAGTCCTGCAAACAACAGCAGGCTTACGGTGCGGGCTTTTTGCTCCTGCAACTCAATGCCGAACAGTTCGACATGGCTGTGCAACAGTCCGAGAAAAGCGGCCCCCAGGCGCCGCGTTGAAGCGCTTGTGCCCGTCGCAGACGAGCCGGATTCGCCGATAGACATATCAGCGCCGAGAAGCTAGCAGGCCAATCAGGAAACCTACCCCGGCGGCAATCCCGACCGATTGCCATGGGTTGGCCTGAACGTAATCCTCGGTAGCGGTAACAGCGGCCTGACCGCGCTCGCGTAACGAGTCTTCAGTCAGCTTCAGGGTTTCCCGGGCACGCAACAGGCTGTCGTGGATCTGGTTGCGCAACTCATCAGCCTGATCGCCGGCCAGGGTGGCGGTGTGTTCCAGCAACCGTTCGGTGTCGCTGACCAGTGTTTGAAAATCGTTCATCAGGATTTCTTGAGCAGTCTTTGCCTTGATGCTGGCCATGGGTGGATCTCCGTAGTGGCTTCTGATGGGTTCGAGTATGAGCCTTGCGCGAAGGTTCAGTACAAATGACTGGTACAACTTTTGCTATGTCGTGGTGCGTTTGCCGGCGCCGATGCGCTGTTGCCGGGCGTGATTTCAGGAAGCCTCGACTTCAAACAATAAAAACTCGCGCGAAGAATTCGCTGTTTTGCGCCAGAGCGGTTCATGGGGATCAACGACTCGATCCGGATAAGCCGCAACTTGGTGCGTAAATCGCCTGCGCGAACTGCTTTGGTGCTTTTTCAGTCTTAAGGTCTGCCAATCCATGGAAAATCTGCAAAGTGCTGTGGACAGTCTGGTCCACAGCTCTAACACACTGTTCATCCTGATCGGCGCAGTCATGGTGTTGGCCATGCACGCCGGTTTCGCTTTTCTTGAGGTTGGCACGGTTCGGCAAAAGAATCAGGTTAACGCCTTGTCGAAGATTCTCAGCGACTTCGCGATTTCGACCTTGGCCTACTTCTTTATAGGCTATTGGATTTCCTATGGGGTCACCTTTCTGCAACCGGCGGCGGTGATCAACGCCGACCATGGTTACAGGCTGGTGAAGTTCTTCTTTCTGCTGACCTTTGCAGCAGCCATTCCGGCGATCATTTCCGGCGGCATCGCCGAACGCGCCAGATTTGTCCCGCAGTTGTGCGCGACCGCGCTGATCGTGGCGTTCATCTATCCATTTTTTGAAGGGATGATCTGGAACGGCAATTATGGCTTGCAAGCGTGGTTGCTGGCGCGATTCGGTGCCAGCTTCCATGATTTTGCAGGCTCCGTAGTGGTCCATGCCATGGGCGGCTGGCTGGCACTCGCGGCAGTGTTGTTGCTCGGGCCACGAAATGGGCGCTATCGGGACGGTCGCCTGGTGGCGTTTGCACCATCGAGCATTCCCTTTCTCGCGCTGGGCTCGTGGATTCTGATAGTGGGCTGGTTTGGCTTCAACGTCATGAGTGCCCAGACCTTGCAAGGCGTGAGCGGGTTGGTGGCGGTGAACTCGCTGATGGCCATGGTCGGTGGAACCATGGCGGCACTTATCGTCGGGCGCAATGACCCAGGCTTTTTGCATAACGGCCCACTGGCCGGACTTGTGGCGATCTGCGCCGGTTCCGACCTGGTGCATCCTGTGGGCGCACTGCTGACCGGCGCCATTGCCGGGGCACTTTTTGTCTGGTGCTTTACCGCGGCGCAGGGCAAATGGCATATCGACGATGTGCTGGGCGTGTGGCCTTTGCACGGTCTGTGTGGCGTGTGGGGTGGCATTGCCTGCGGGATTTTTGGCCAGACCGCCTTGGGCGGCTTGGGTGGGGTGAATCTGATCAGTCAGTTGATCGGCACCTCTCTGGGGGTGGTCGTGGCGCTGGCCGGTGGTTTTGCGGTGTATGGAACGATCAAGGCTTTCCATGGGCTGCGCCTGAGTCAGGAAGAGGAGTATTACGGCGCGGACTTGTCGGTACACAAGATCGGCGCCGTCAGTCAGGACTGAGTCACTTCTCTGCATCTTCGGCCCCGGGATAAAAGTCGTGCAGCATCCGGTAACGATCATGGCGTATCTGATCAGCCCGCTCCTGTACCTGATGGGCGGGCAGTCCCAGCATGATCAGTGCATGGGAGGCGAGCATCAGGCTGGACTCCAGCAGTTCCGGTACGACTTCGCTGGCGCCGGCCTCTTTCAATTCGGTTAACTGGCTGTCGTCCCGGGTCCGGACCAGAATCGGCACACGCGAATTGATCCTGCGTGCCTCCTTGAGTATCTCCAGCGCGATGTCGGTCTGGTCCACAGCAATCACCAACAGTTTGGCGCGGGCCAGTCCAACGGCAGCCAGTAATTCACCTCGACGCGAATCTCCGTAATGCACGCAGCTTTCGTTGACGGCCGCTTCCTCGACCCTTACAGCATCGTGGTCCAGGGCAATGTAAGGTTGTTGCTGGTGGCGCAGACAGCGCCCGATGGACTGACCAACGCGCCCGTAACCACAGATGACGACATGCTTGTCGAGATCGGCGTTAAGCGCGCTGATTTCTTCGAGTTGTGCTTCCTTGTTGGACTTGCGGTGCAGGCGCTTTGCGACAGACGGGGCTGCGCGCAGCATCAGGGGCGTGACCAGCATTGAACAGAACGTAGCGGCCAACAGCAGGCCGCCGAGTTGCGCGGGTAGCAGATTGCCTTGTTGCATCTGCGCCATCAGTGCAAAGCAGAACTCGCCCCCTTGGGCCAGTGCCAGGCCGCTGCGCCAGGCGGTTTCGCCATCGCTGCCACGCCATTTGACCAGCAGCGCCACCACGGTGCCCTTGATCAGCAGCAATCCCAGCGTCAGGCCAAGGATCAGCAAGCCGTGGCTGGCGAACAGATTCAAGTCGATCAGCATGCCGATGCTGACGAAGAACACCCCGAGCAGAATGTCGCGAAACGGGCGGATATCGGCCTCGACCTGATGCCGGTAATGACTTTCGCCCAAAAGCATGCCGGCGAGAAAGGCGCCCAAGGCGGGGGAAAGACCCAGTAGGTGAGTCAGCCAGGCCGTCAGCAGAACAATCACCAGCGCCAGCAGTACGAACAGTTCGGCAGAGCGGGCGGCTGCGACTTCATGGAACAATCTTGGCAGCAGCCAGCGGCTGACCAGCAGCAGACCGACGAACAACACCACGGTTTTTACCAGTGTCAGGGGCAGCGCCCAATACCAGGCCTGATCACTGTTGCCGGCAAATACGGGCACCAGGGTCAACAGCAATACAGCCACCACGTCCTGAAACAGCAATACGGCAATGGCATTCTGGCCATGACTGCTGAAAATCTCGCCAAGGCTGGTCAGCTCCTTGCTGACGATGGCGGTGGATGACAGCGCCAGTCCCGCACCCAGTAACAGCGCGGCGGTCACCGGCATCCCGAACATCATCAGCAAAGCACCCAGCAGCAGTCCGCTTGCAAGCACTTGCAAACTGCCAAGACCAAACACTACCCGGCGTAGTGCGATCATTTTCGTCAGGGAGAACTCAAGACCGAGCGAGAACAGCAGGAACACCACGCCTAACTCGGCCAGGTAGGGCAGCCCTTCGCTTTGTTTCACCCAGTTGAAGGCGGTCGGGCCAACCATCAGCCCCACGCACAGATAGCCCAGGACCGGGGGCAATCGCAGGCGCTGGAACAGCGCAATGACCACCAATGAAGAAACGAGAATAATCAAGAGATTGGCAAACACAAAACACTCCGCTGATAGACGCTAGCTACACAAGCGTAGAAGCAAAAAAAACGTGAGCATTGCTTAAATGGCACAAGCGGCGACTGATTTGCATCAGGGTTATACCGCCCGCCCTTGCGATTCATGCTCCAGGCCCGAAGATTCAATGGCTCGACGGCTTTTCGGGGCAGGCCTAGAATAGTTACTTAATTTTTTACGGTTGAGCGCTCATGCTTCCTGAATGTCAGCTGTTCGGCACCTTGGGGTGCCATCTCTGTGAAGTGGCCGAAGCCATGCTGATGGAGTTTGTCGAACGCGGTCTGCTGGTCGAACTGGTCGATATTGCTGAAGATGAAACCTGGTTCGCAGCCTACAGTCTGCGCATCCCGGTCTTGCGACGAGTCGATACCGGCGCTGAACTGGGTTGGCCATTCGGTGCCGACGAGGTGGTGGCGTTCCTGCGATAAGCGGTTTTTGTGCTGGCTATGGTCCCGTCTGTCGAGCTTTGCGATTGATCCCCTTGGCTTAACCGATGCTCTTCGGATACTGTATGCGCATACAGCTATTCGTGGTGCTGCCTCGCCGTCCCGGGTTTTCGGGTTTGCGCAGGCAGTACCGGGTGTGAGAGGGATGAATCGTGGTCAATGTCGAACAATTGAAAAACAGCGTGAACCGAATGTCGATCGATGTTGTGCGCGAGGCTGTCATCGAGTTGCGTCTGGACGGTCTGGTGACGGAAGGTAAAACACCCTTTAACAAGCTGCATTTCAATACCTGTTTCGCCGAAATCGAAGCATTGTTCCAGCGGGCGGGTTATCACCGACAACTGGATGTCGTGGGATATCAGGGGTTGTTGTACGCACTTTACGATCCCGCTCGCTGGGAAGCCGTCGATGTGCTGCGCTGGCTCAAGGAGTTCACTGATGCGGCAGCGCGCGCGCCGATTCCGGCATGAGGATTCTCTGCTAGGTTCGACTCGGCCACTGTTGGATAATGCCGACCTGTATTGAGGGTCAGAACGTTCGTATGTCGACTTCATCTTTTTCCGCTGCACACAACCAGGCCAGCACACTCTACTTGCCGCCAGGTTCGTGGCAGACCGTTATCGATTGCCTATGTGAACACTTCAGCGCTATTGGTCGCGAACAATGGCTGGACAGGGTGGCTCGCGGCCGGGTGCTCGATGGGCACGGAATGCCGATCGCGGTCGATCTGCCTTATAAGGAAGGCCTGCGGATTCATTATTTCCGTGAGGTGCCGGACGAAAAGCCGATCCCGGTAGTCGAGTCGATCCTCTATGCCGACGAGCATCTGGTGGTCGCGGACAAGCCGCATTTTCTGCCGGTGACGCCGGCAGGCGAGTACGTTGAGCAAACACTGCTGCGAAGGTTGATTCGTCGACTGGATAACCCACATCTGGTGCCGCTGCATCGCATTGACCGGCATACGGCAGGGCTGGTGCTGTTTTCCGCCAACCCGCAGAGCCGTTCAGCGTATCAGTCGTTGTTTCCGACACGACAGATCGAAAAGCGCTATGAGGCAATCGCCGCTGCATTGCCTGGACTGGCCTTTCCATTGGTCCATAAAAGCCGGCTCATCGATGGCGAACCGTTTTTCCGTATGCAGGAAGGTCCGGGTGTCAGTAATACCGAGACAGCGGTCGAGGTTCGGGAAAAAAACGGAGAACTCTGGCGATATGCGCTTTACCCGGTGACGGGCAAGAAACATCAATTACGGGTGCACATGACTGCGCTGGGCGCGAGTATCTGCAATGATCCGTTTTACCCGCAGGTGCTCAAGGACGTTGAAGATGACTATGCCAATCCGCTGAAATTGCTCGCTCAGGGCTTGCGGTTTGTGGATCCGGTCACCGGCCAGGAAAGGGTGTTTGAAAGCACCATCACCTTGCAGTGGTGAAAAATCCCGGTCACGAAAAAGCCCGCATCAAGCGGGCTTTTTCGCATCTGGCAGGTGCAGTAACAATTACAACTCTTTAACGGTGCGAACCTGATCCTTGTTGATACGGGTTTCCTTGCCATCCAGCTGTTCGAATTCGTAGAAACCCGACTTTTCATCATACGTTGGCGAGTCGATGGCCTGGATTTCGCGACCGTCATTCAAGGTGATCACTGTCGGCGATGCGCAGCCCGCCAAGGTCGCTAGGCCCACGGCGAGCATGAAAGTGGCGAGGGTCCGTTGAGTCATGAGCGTGTCTCCGAATAAGAATTCTTGGTTGCTGGGCTTGAGACGTTTACAACGCTCGCAAGTTCCTGGGCTAGTGTCGTTCTGACTCGGAGTGTGCGCTTAACAATTCCGGGGTATTGAGGTTGGCCAGTCGCGGGTCGTTGTCTACACATTGTAGTGCGGTGGCCTCCAGTTTGCGCATGAGGCGCCCGGGGCTGCGTTCACCCTCATTCCATGCCGTGTCGAACGCCGCGCAGAGTGCGACAGGGATAATGCACAGCAACGGTTCCCAGTGGGCGCCCTGGCGCAGCATCAACGGTTTGTCCGGATGCTGGCTGGCAGCTTCGCGCATGCTATGGAGCAGGGCGGCATTGATGCGAGGTACGTCGCAGGGCAGTACCAGCAGAAGAGGATGGCGGGCCGCCTTGAGGCCCGCGCGAATACCCGCCAAGGGTCCAGGGAAATCGCCTTCGTCGTCATGGACCATTTGATCGGCGTAAGGCGCGTATTTGTCCAGGTTCCTGTTGCACGAAATGATCAGGTCATCGCTCAGATCGCGGGTCTTGCGATGCAGGTGCGCGATCAGGGGCTCGCCGTGCCATTCCAGCAAACCCTTGTCCTGACCGCCCATGCGTTGGCCACGACCACCCGCCAGGAGCAAAATGGAGCAGGGCGGCAATGGTGAGTCAGGGGGCATGGCAGTTCTCCATGGGGGCGCTGAAAAAGTGAAGCGCTGTGATATAACACCGAGCTGTTTTTCCTACAACTGGACGAGCCTATGAAAGCCAAGGCTGATGTACCTTTCGTGCCGCTTAACATTGCGGTGCTGACGGTCAGCGATACCCGAACCCTGGAAACCGATACGTCAGGCCAGGTTTTTGTCGACGGTTTGAGTGCCGCCGGTCACAACCTGGCTGCTCGGGTTTTGCTTAAAGATGATCTCTACAAAATTCGCGCGCAAGTCGCCAACTGGATTGCCGATGAGGTGGTGCAGGTGGTGCTGATCACTGGCGGTACCGGGTTCACGGGACGCGACAGCACGCCAGAGGCGGTAAGTTGCCTGCTGGACAAACAAGTTGATGGATTTGGTGAGCTGTTCCGGCAGATTTCTGTTGCCGATATCGGCACTTCGACCGTGCAGTCCCGGGCGCTGGCCGGTTTGGCCAACGGCACGCTTGTCTGTTGCTTGCCAGGTTCGACCAATGCCGTGCGCACTGGCTGGGATGGCATTCTCGCCGAACAACTGGATGCACGACATCGTCCCTGCAATTTCGTGGCTCACCTGAAGCAGGCGGYCCCCTGTGAATCCCGTGGGTAAGCCGGGTAAAACCGGAAGCCTGATGCCTGTCGAGGTGGCGCTTGCGCGTCTGCTGGAAATGGCAGAAGCCTCGCCCATCCGTGAACGTGAGCGCTTGCCGGTGGCGCAGGTGCAGGGTCGCGTGCTCGCCGATGACTTGGTTTCGACCCTTGATCTGCCACCTTGGCCGAACAGTGCCATGGATGGCTACGCCTTGCGTGTCGCTGACTGGACGGGAGAACCGTTGTTGGTYAGTCAAAAGATATTTGCCGGTCAGGCACCTGAACCATTGAAGCCCGGTACCTGTGCCCGAATCTTTACCGGTGCACCTGTGCCAGCAGGCGCCGACTGTGTCGAGATGCAGGAAAATGCCGAGGTTCAGGCGGATGAGCGAGTACGGTTCCTCGAACCCATGAAGCCGGGTCAAAACATCCGGCCACAAGGTCAGGAAACCACGGTTGGCGAGCTTGTCTTGTCGGCCGGCACACGGCTTGGGCCTATCGAGCAGGGATTGGCGGCATCACTGGGATGCGCTGAGCTGGACGTGATTCGCAAGGTTCGTGTTGCGGTTCTCTCAACCGGAGATGAATTGGTTGAACCGGGACAGGCCCTGGGCCCTGGACAGATCTACAACAGCAATCGCGTGTTGTTGTGCAGTTGGCTGCAACGCCTGGGCTGTGAAGTCATCGATGCCGGTATTCTGCCTGATGATTTGGTGACCACTCGTGCCCGCCTCGGCGAGTTGAAGGATGTTGATCTGATCCTCTCCACGGGTGGGGTGTCTGTAGGAGAAGCCGATTTCCTGGGCATGGCCTTGCGCGAAGAGGGCGAGCTGACGCTGTGGAAACTCGCCATCAAACCTGGCAAGCCGCTGACATTCGGGCATTTTCATGGCGTACCTGTGATTGGTTTGCCCGGTAATCCGGCGTCGACACTGGTCACTTTTGCTTTGTTGGCAAAACCCTATGTCCTGCGTCGTCAAGGTGTAAAAGAGGTCGAGCCGCTGAAGTTTCAGGTGCCAGCCGGGTTCGTCTGGTCAAAGTCTGGTAATCGTCGAGAGTACTTGCGTGGACGCCTGGAGAATGGCCGGGCGATCATTTACAAGAATCAGAGCTCAGGTGTACTTCGCAGTGCTGCCTGGGCCGATGGCCTGGTTGAGGTGTTGGAAGATCGCACGTTGATCGAGGGTGAATATGTAGTTTTCATTCCCCTGAGCGAAGTCCTGAGCTGACCTCGTTATGCCTTGTTGCCGCAAGCCCGGTCAATCCGCCGGGTCTTGCGTGCATGGCTAGCGCTTAACGCACCAGAAGTGTCACGACCTGATCAAAGCGGCTATTGGCAACCCAGCCCAGCAGCCCTAGGACTACCGCCGTTCCGCCCGCCGAGTAGGCCAGTCTGTGCTTGATGGATTTGACGTCATTGCGCACTTCATCCATGTCTCTTCGGATGTATTTCAGATGGGTCTCCAGTTCAATGACGCGAGGTTCCATATCAACTCCTGTAGCGGGTTTTGCGTTGTTATTGAATTCAGCTTGATGATTGGCGCGACTTTCTGCGAACGGGGTAACCGGGCTGAGCGGCAACTTGATGTCATGAATCTGCATGGAGAAAACCGCTCCTTGCGTCAATGCCGTTTGGGTAGCCGAAATTGGTATTGCGTGCGTTTTTTGTAGCCCTTGAACGGGGTTTGCTCATTGCTTGCACATCCCTGTGTCTTTGATGTTGATGACAGATAACCGCTGACATCAAGGTGTACCAATCGCCCCGGTTGGTCAATTGAGCCGATTCCTCACATATCGTAAGAAAACTTCCCGCCCTGTAGGACCGCAAACCTGCACGCCTCGAAAAATCTCAACGCCTTGCGACCTTTATAGGGGGCAGTGAGGTCAACATCTCCTGAATGAATCCCAATCAGGAGCTACGACAATGAGTGAGCGCAAGGCGCTGTTGATTCTGCATGGCAA
>NZ_JBFUKU010000171.1:0-12169 GCF_056400685.1 Pseudomonas sp. P5_A12
GCGTTGTGTCAGCCAGCACAACTTCAACTGACCCACCGCTATCGCCGGCAGGCCAGCTCCCACAGTTGATCTCTGTTGTTCCCAAAAAACTTATGACTGGAAACCTCATCATGACCAAGACCTACCTCTCTCAACCAGTCAAAGCACTGGCCCTGGCCCTCGGCCTGTTCAGTTCGGCGGTTTTCGCCGCCGAAGCACCGCTGAAAATCGGCACCACCGCCGCCTTCGCCATTCCCCTGGAAGCCGCCGTCGAAGAAGCCAAAAAACAAGGCCTGCAAGTCGACCTGGTGGAGTTCAGCGATTGGATCGCCCCTAACGTCAGCCTCGCGGCCGGCGACATCGACGTGAACTATTTCCAGCACGTGCCGTTCCTGGAAAACGCCAAGGCCGCTTCCGGTTTTGACCTGGTGCCGTTCGCGCCGGGGATCATCAACAACGTCGGCCTCTACTCGAAGAAATACAAAAGCTTTGACGAGCTTCCGCAAGGCGCCAGCGTGGCCATCGCCAACGACCCGATCAACAGCGGACGCGGCCTGCAACTGCTGGCCAAGGCTGGCGTGATCACACTCAAACCTGGCGTCGGCTACAAGGCCACCGAAGACGACATCATCGCCAACCCGAAGAACATCAAGATCCTGCAGGTCGAAGCCGTGCAGCTGGTTCGCGCCTACGACGATGCTGATCTGGTCCAGGGCTACCCGGCCTACATCCGTCTGGCGAAGACCTTCGATGCCAACTCTGCCCTGCTGTTCGACGGCCTCGACCACAAGGAATACGTGATCCAGTTCGTGATCCAGCCTAAGAGTAAAACCGACCCGCGCTTGATCAAATTCGTCGACATTTACCAGCACTCGCCAGCCGTTCGTGCCGCCTTGGACAAGGCCCACGGCAAGCTCTATCAAGCCGGTTGGGAAAGCTGAGAATGACGGCCGCCACTCAATTGCGACTGGAGATTCCAGAGCTCAAAAACGCCCGACACACCGAACTGCACCCGGAGCTCAATCGGGCCCATGTGCGCTTCATCGGTCTGGGTAAAACCTACAACGGCCAGCAAGGTCCGGTGGCGGCGTTGCACGGCATCGACCTGGCGATCCAGCGCGGTGAAGTGTTCGGCATTATCGGCCGTAGCGGTGCCGGCAAATCGTCGTTGATCCGCACCATCAACCGCCTGGAGCAACCGAGCACCGGGCGTGTGCTGATCGATCAGGTGGACATCGGCGAGTTCGATGAAGACCGCCTGGTGGCGCTGCGCCGACGGATCGGCATGATCTTCCAGCACTTCAACCTGATGTCGGCCAAAACGGTGTGGCAGAACGTTGAGTTGCCGTTGAAAGTCGCCGGTGTGCCCAAGGAAAAACGCGAGCAGAAGGTGAGAGAACTGCTGGAGCTGGTGGGCCTGCAAGGCAAGCACGCGGCCTATCCGGCGCAGTTGTCCGGCGGGCAGAAACAGCGTGTGGGCATCGCCCGCGCGTTGGTGCATGACCCGGCGATTTTGCTCTRCGACGAAGCCACTTCGGCGCTGGACCCGGAGACCACCCAATCGATCCTCGGCCTGCTGCGCGAGATCAACCAGCGCCTCGGTCTGACCATCGTTTTGATCACCCACGAGATGGCGGTGATCCGCGATATTTGCGACCGCGTCGTGGTGCTCGAACACGGCAAAATCGTCGAGCAAGGGCCGGTGTGGGAAGTCTTCGGCAACCCGCAGCATGAGGTGAGCAAGACCTTGCTTGCCCCCCTGCAACACGCCCTGCCGGAAGAACTGCAAAGCCGCTTGCAGACACACCCGTACTCTGTGAATGCTGCTGTTGTGTTGCGTTTGCAGTTCACCGGCAGTGCCACCGATGAGCCGGACCTGGCCGCGTTGTTCAGCGCCCTCGGTGGACGCGTGCGCTTGCTGCAAGGTGGCGTGGAACGGATTCAGGGCCATGCGCTGGGGCAGTTGTTGTTGGCGGTCACTGGCTCGCCGTTCGATGCCGAAGAATTGAACCAGCGCGCCAGCCAGTTTGCACAACAAGTGGAGGTGCTGGGTTATGTGGTTTGATCGCTTGCTGCAAGGCTTCATCGACACCTTCCTGATGGTCGGCGTGTCGTCATTGATTGCACTGTTGGCGGGTATTCCGCTGGCGGTGTTTCTGGTCACCAGTTCCAAGGGTGGCATCTACGAAGCACCGACCCTGAACCGCGCCTTGGGCGCGTTCGTGAACCTGTTCCGCTCGATTCCGTTCTTGATTCTGATGGTGGCGCTGATTCCGTTTACCCGACTCATCGTCGGCACCACGTATGGCGTCTGGGCGGCCGTCGTGCCGCTGACCATCGCCGCGACGCCGTTCTTTGCACGGATTGCTGAAGTCAGCTTGCGTGAGGTGGATTTCGGCTTGATCGAGGCCGCACAAGCGATGGGCTGCCGGCGTTGGCACATTATCTGGCATGTGCTGCTTCCCGAAGCGCTGCCGGGGATTGTCGGGGGGTTCACGATTACCCTGGTGACGATGATCAACTCGTCGGCCATGGCCGGGGCGATTGGCGCCGGTGGGTTGGGTGACATTGCGTATCGGTATGGGTATCAGCGCTTTGACAGTCAGATCATGTTGACGGTAATCGTGTTGCTGGTGGCGTTGGTGGCGGTGATTCAGCTCGGTGGGGATCGCTTGGCTCGCGGGCTCAACAAACGTTAACCGAGATGGCCGCCGCGACACACACTTTGTAGCAGCTGGCGCGGCTTGACTGACTGGCATTAAGACAATCTCCGCGCCAAAGGGTAAGTTTTCGTACAGGAAAATCAGAGGTTCCGAAGGTCCGTTCCCTTTCATTTGCAGGACATTTCCTAGATCATTCCGCTCGCTTGCGCCTGCCAAATTCGGTGGCTAGTCTCGGTCCTTCACTGCTCATCAGTGATCGGGTTTAGTCGCCCGGACCGGACGCATAGTGCTACCCATATTCAGGTGTTTTTTTATGGCCTGAAATCTATGGTGGCTGTGCGTAGGGCACCTTCGGGTGCGCCGGTTCCCGGTGTCCGGTCGACTAACCTGCGTGCAGCCGCCACCCCCTATTCGTTTAGTCGCGAAATCGGTTGGCTCCAACTACATCGGAGTTTTACCAATGAAAAGATCTGTACCCGATCCACCTCCCGAAACCTCCACTAACGAAACCGCCACTGACGACTCGCTCCGGGATCGATCAGCGCTCTACCGTGCCATTGATTTCTACCTCACTGGCGATCAACCCTCACCGCCCGATGAACTGCGCTTCTACAACGTCAGCGAGGATGTGAGCTTTGAAGACACCCAGCTCTATGTCGCCGACCTGCTGCGCTGTGCTTCGGTGACGGCGTATCAGTGTGGCGATCACCTCAAAGGGGCGGAGCGCGCCATGGTGTTTTCGGTCTGGCATTTGCTGGAGATTGCCAAAGCCATGGTTGATCGCTCCATTGATTGTCTGGGGATGAAGCAGGGCTGAGTTTTTGGTCGTCAGTCCTACCGTAATCGCGAGCAGGCTCRCTCCCACAGTTGATCTTCAGTGGACACAACATTTGAGTCCGACGCGGTTAAATGTGGGAGTGAGCCTGCTCGCGATGGGCTGCGAAGCAGCCACCGGCCTCATGGCGTATATTCGGCAAACCCCAATTGCCTGCGCAGCCCGCTCATGAAACAGACTCCCGACGACCTCCAGCAGATCACCGCCACCACCCTGGGCCACTACAACTCGGTGGCCGAGGGTTTTCGCGACGGCACTCGTGATCACGATGTCAGCCAGAACATTGATGCCCTGTTGCGACACATTCAAGGCGAGGCACCGTTCGACATTCTCGACTTCGGCTGCGGCCCCGGCCGCGACCTGCAAACCTTCACGCGCATGGGGCATACCGCCGTCGGCCTCGACGGTTCGGAAAAGTTTGCACAGATGGCGCGTGAGGACAGCGGTTGCGAGGTCTGGCAGCAGGACTTCTTGAAGCTGGATTTGCCGGCCGAACGCTTCGACGGGATTTTTGCCAATGCAGTGCTATTTCACATCCCGCGCCAGGAACTGCCGCGAGTGTTGAAGCAATTGCGTGGGGCGTTGAAACCGGGTGGGGTGTTGTTCAGTTCCAATCCCCGTGGGGAGAATCAGGAGGGCTGGAACGGGCCGCGGTATGGGGCGTATCACGACCTTGCGGCGTGGCAGGATTTGCTGACCGAGGCGGGGTTTGTGGAGTTGGAGCATTACTACCGGCCAGCGGGGCTGCCGCGGGAGCAGCAGCCTTGGTTGGCGAGTGTCTGGCGGCGCGCCGATTGATCGTTCCCACGCTCTGCGTGGGAATTCAGCCAGTGACGCTCTGCGTCACATCCCAGGGACGCGGAGCTTCCCGAGAGGCATTCCCACGCGGAGCGTGGGAACGATCATTTGTTACTGGGCCTCTTTCTTCGGCTCGCGAATCTTGTACCAGGCCACGTAAAGCGCCRGCAAAAACAGCAGCGTCAGCAACGTCGCGACGATGATCCCGCCAATCATCGCGTAAGCCATCGGCCCCCAGAACGCTTCCCGGGCAATCGGGATCATCCCCAGGCTCGCGGCCGCCGCCGTCAGCAGGATCGGCCGGCGGCGATGCTCGGTGGCCTGTACCACCGCGTCCCACGGCGCATAGCCCTTCTTCTCGTACTCATCGATCTGGGTCACCAGAATTACCGAGTTACGAATGATGATGCCGATCAGCGCCAAGATCCCGAGGATCGCCACAAAGCCCATCGGCGTGCCCGTCGGCACCAGCGCGATCACCACGCCGATCAGGCCCAACGGCGCGACGCTGGCCACCAGGAACATCTTCTGCACGCTGTGCAACTGGATCATCAGGAAGGTTGCCATCAAAAACACCATCAACGGCACGACCTTGGCAATCGGCCCCTGGGCCTTGCCGCTCTCCTCAACCGTACCGCCCGTGGCGACTTTGTATCCCACAGGCAACGTGGCGGCGAAGGCATCGATGGACGGCTTGAGGACTTTCACCAGGTCCGTTGGCTGAATGTCGTCGCGCACGGCGGCCTTGATGGTGATGGTCGGCAAGCGATCCCGTCGCCACACCAGCGGTTGCTCCAGTTCGTAACGCACCGTGGCAAACGCCAGCAGCGGAATCGACGTGCCGTTCGGCGAGACGATCTGCAAGTTCTGCAGGGTTTCCGGTGTGCCGCGTTCGGAGTCCACCGCACGGCCGACCACGTTGATCAGGTAGATATCGTCATCGACCTGGGTCACCGGCGCGCCGCTGACGATGCCATTCATCAGGTTGGCCACGTCCTCGGAAGACAACCCCAGTTGTCGCGCCTTGTCCTGGGCGATGTCGATGCGCAGCACTTTGCCCGGCTCGTTCCAGTCGTAAATGATCTCGCCGATGTGCGGGTTCTTGTCCATTTCGGTGGCCAGGTCGATAGCGTGACGGCGAACCTGGTCGATGTCCTTGCCGCTGACCCGGTACTGGATCGGACGGCCCACCGGCGGGCCCATTTCCAGGGCCTGGACGTAGCCGCCAATGCCGACGAAGTCCTTGCGCAGGATATCGCGGATCCGCTGGCTCAAGGCTTCACGGGATTGACCTTTGCTGACGATCACCAGCTGCGCGTAGTACGGGTTTTGCAGTTGCTGGTCCAGTGGCAGGTAGAAACGGATCGCGCCCTGGCCGATGTAGGTGCTCCAGCGCACGATGTCCGGATCATTCTTGAGCTCGGCTTCGAGGCGATCGACCGCTTTGCGGGTTTCTTCGATCGAGGCGTTTTGTGGCAGGTTCAGGTCCACCAGGATTTCCGGGCGATCCGAAGACGGAAAGAACTGGTTCTGCACGAAGCGCATGCTGTACACCGACAACGCGAAACACAGCACGGTGATGCCGATGGCCCACCAACGATTGCGCATGCACCACAGCAAGCCGCCGTTGAAGGCTTTGCCGACACGCCCGGGTTCTTCTTTGTGAGGTTTCACCTTGGTGCTGAGGATGTGCACGCCGAGCACCGGCGCAAACAGCACCGCCACCACCCAAGACACCAGCATCGCGCAGGCAATCACCGCAAACAGCGTGAAGGTGTACTCCCCGGCGGAGCTGGCGTTCAGGCCGATCGGCACAAAGCCCGCCACCGTCACCAGCGTACCGGTGAGCATCGGGAACGCGGTGGAGGTGTAGGCGAACGTGGCCGCCTGCTCCTTGGTCTCGCCCAGTTCCAGGCGCGTGACCATCATCTCCACGGTGATCATCGCGTCGTCCACCAACAGGCCGAGGGCAATGATCAGTGCGCCAAGGGAGATCCGCTGCATGGTGATGCCGCTGTACTCCATGAACACAAACACCATTGCCAGCACCAACGGGATCGAGCACGCCACCACCAGCCCGGCACGCACACCGAGGCTGATGAAGCTGACCACCAGCACGATGATCACCGCCTCGAACAGCGCACTGGTAAAGCCACCAACGGCCTCTTCCACCACCACCGCCTGATCGGACACGTTGTACACGCCGACCCCCACTGGCAGGTCGGCGGTCAATTGGTCGATCCGTTCATGCAATGCCTTGCCGAACGCCTGGACGTTGCCGCCCTTCTGCATGGCAATCGCCAGGCCGATGGCCGGTTTACCGTTGAAGCGGAACTCCGGTGATGCCGGATCGACGTAGCCGCGACTGATTTCGGCAATGTCAGCCAAACGATAGAAACGGTCGTTGAGTTTGAGGTTGACCTCAGCGAGGTCTTTCTCCGAGGCAAACTGCCCCGAGGTCCGCACCGAAATCCGCTCCGGGCCGGCCTCGATCACCCCCGCCGGGGTCACGGCGTTCTGCGATTGCAGGCTCTTCACCACCTGAAGCTGATCGATGCCCAGCGCCGCGAGTTTGCGTGTGGAGAAATTCAGGTACAGCACTTCGTCCTGCTGGCCGACCATCTCGATCTTGCCCAGCCCCGGCACGCCGCGAATTTCGGCGCGGGCCTGTTCCACATAGTCGCGCAACTGACGCATCGTCAGGCCATCGGCGGTGAAGGCGTAGATCGAACCGAACACGTCACCGAACTCGTCGTTGAACCCGGGGCCCTGCATGCCTTGGGGGAACTGCCCACGAATGTCGTTGATCTTCTTGCGCACCTGGTACCAGATTTCCGGGATGTCTTTGGCATTGGTGGTGTCGCGCAAGTACACGTAGACCGTGGATTCGCCGGGCCGCGTGTAGCTTTTCACGTAGTCGAGAGAATCGAGCTCTTCGAGTTTTTTCTCGATGCGGTCGGTGATCTGTTTAAGGGTTTCCTCTTGGGTCGCACCCGGCCATTTACTCTGGATCACCATGGTCTTGATGGTGAACGAAGGGTCTTCTTCGCGCCCCAGGTTGAAATACGAGAACACCCCCATGAGCAACGCGACGAACATCAGATACCAAACGAACGACTGATGCTTGAGGGCCCATTCGGAGAGGTTGAAAGGCCCTTTCATTGACTGTCCTCGTCAAATTTCACTGATTGCCCCGGTTTGAGGCTGTGTACGCCGGCACTGACCACTCGCTCGCCGTTCTTTACGCCACCGGCCAGCACTACGGTGCTGTCGGTGCGGCTGATGATCTTGACGTCTCTGGGCGAAACGGTTTTGGTCTGTGGATCAATCACCCAGATGCGTGGTGTGCCATCGACCTGCTGCAACGCGGTGAGGGGCAGTTCGATGCGCGGCTTGATCGCCGAGCTCAGGGTGACGCTGATCGCGGTGCCCAAACGAAAGCCTGGCGGCGTTTCAGCGAGGGTCAGGCGCGCACGACGGGTGCGCGTGGCACTCTGTGCCTGGGGCTCGATTTCGCGGATGGTTGCGGTGGTGTTGGTGTTCGGATCGAGTTGGGCAGCGACCTGAAACACCACATCAGTGGGCAATTGATCAACCAGAGTATCGGGCAGGTCGATCACCGCTTCCTTGATGTCCGGTTGCGCCAGGGTCACCACCTGCTGGCCGGCGCTCACCACTTGGCCGGCCTCGGCGTTCCACGCGGTGACCACGGCTTTGTGGTCGGAGCGCAATTCGGTATAGCCGAGTTGATCCTTGCTCAGATTGACCGCTGCCTTGGCCTGGTCGAGGGAAGCCTGGGTGGTTTTCAGCTGAGTCAGGGCATCGTCCAGCTTCGCCTGCGCGCCGACCCCGCGATCAAACAACGACTGCTGCCGCTCGGCGTTGGCCTGGGCATTGATCAGTTGCGCCTGGATTTTCGCCAGGTCACCCTGGGCTGAACGTAATTGGTTTTGCTGGTCGGAAGGATCAAGGGTGGCCAGCAGCGTGCCCTTGTCGACCTCGGCCCCGACATCGACGTTACGGCTGGCGATTCGCCCGGCCACGCGAAAGCCGGTATTGCTTTCATAGCGCGCCTGAATGCTGCCGGCAAAGCGGCCCAGATCCTCTTCGTTCAACGCCTGGACCTTGATCGACAGCACCGGACGTACCGGTTCCGGCGGCGGCTCGTTTTTGGAGCAGGCGCTCAGCACCAGCCCGATGGACAACGCCCATAAAAGCTTCATGGCTTGGCTCCCCCGCCCAGATCCTTGTAGGTATTTTCGGCAATCTCGACTTCCATGCCCGGGTGCAACAACTGCCCACCGGCGATCACGACTTTTTCCCCACCTGTAAGCCCTTTGCTGATGATGACCTTGCCTGTCAGGTAGCGGCCAACCGTGACGTTGTGCAACTGCGCCTGCCCCTTGTCGTCGACCAGCCAGACGGCGGGCTCACTGATATTTTTGGTCAGAGCCGACCACGGCAGCTCGACCGCCGACTTGCCTGCGCCCTTGGCCGTGGCGCTCACCACCGAACCCAGTTGCATGCCCGGCGGCAGGCTATCGATGCCCACCTTGACCTGCACGGTGCCGGACTGTGCGGACACCGCCGGGGTCACTTCGCGCACGGTGCCGGTGGTTTTGATCTCGGGGTTATCGAGCAGGCTGAGGACAATGGTGTCATCCGTTGGCTTCTCGGCCAGCAGCGCTTCATAAACGTTGAATACCGCGTCCCGATCGCCATCCCGGGCCAGGCTGAAAATCGGCATCGTTGCCTGCACCACCTGGCCGACTTCGGCCTGACGCGCAGTAATGATGCCAGGGGCATCGGCAATCAGTGCGGTGTAGCTCAGTTGATCCCGGGCATTGGCCAACTGCGCCTGGGCCGCGCTCAAGGCGCTCTGACTGCTGCGCAACGCCGCCTGGGCCGCGTCGTACTCGCTCTGGCTGGTGTAGCCCTTAGGCAGGAGTTTTTCCTGGCGCATGAACGCCGCTGCACTCTGTTTGACCCGGGCCTGTTCGGCGACGACTTGCGCCTGGGCCGAGTCGACATTGGTCTGCAAGTCTTTGGGATCGAGCCGGGCCAACACTTGTTTGGCCGTCACCCGGTCACCGACATCGACTGAACGCTCGATGATCTTGCCACCGACGCGGAACGACAGCTCTGTCTGTACCCGGGCCTGGATGTCGCCGGTGAGGGTCACTGGGGCGGCGTAATCCGCCGGTTGGACGACTTGAATGAACACCCTTGGCAGGTATTCTTGGACGGGCTCTTTTTTATCGCACGCCGTCAGCAGGGTGACGACGCTCAAGGCCAGAATGGCTTTCAATCCGGGAACCGCCATGCAAACTCCTTGGCCTTTTTCATGGACAACACGACACAGAGCTTAGAGCAGCGTTCCTGGCTTGCACACCCCGGCTCATGAAGAAAAAAGTTGTAATAATTTAAGCCGAAAACACTTGCCATGGACGGCTGCGCATACTCGACAATGCCCGCCGATTGATCCCGCCAAGGAATGCACATGCTCAACACCCTCGCGGTGGCCAATTACCGCTCAATCAATAAATTGGTTATCCCGCTGGGTCGTTTGAACCTGATTACCGGCCCCAATGGCAGCGGCAAATCCAATCTTTACCGGGCACTACGCCTGCTCGCGGAAACCGCTCAGGGCGGCGTGGTCAATGCACTGGCCCGTGAGGGCGGGCTGGATTCGACCTTCTGGGCCGGGCCGGAAAACATTACCCGGCGCATGCGCAGTGGTGAAATCCCGGTCCAGGCAACGGTGAGACACAGCGTAAAGCGACTGCGACTGGGGTTTGCCAGCGAGGATTTCAGCTATTCGATCAGCCTCGGACTGCCCGATTCCAACGGCCACTTCATGCTGCCCGAACACCCTTTCCCTATTCCGTCACGTTTCAGCCTCGACCCGCAAATCAAGCGTGAGTGCGTCTGGGCCGGCCCGATCTATCGCCCGGCGAGTCTGCTGGTGGATCGCAACGGCCCGATGATACGTGCCCGAGCCAATCGCAGCTGGGATGYACTGGCCCAACACACGCCGAATTTCGACAGCCTGTTCGATCAAGTCGGCAGTTTGCGTTCTTCGCCGGAGGTTCTGGAATTACGCGAATTCATCCGTCGCTGGCGCTTCTACGATCATTTTCGCAGTGACGCCGACGCCCCCGTGCGCCAGCCGCAACTCGGCACCCGCACGCCAGTGCTGCACCACGACGGTCGCGACCTGGCGGCAGCCTTGCAGACCATCATCGAAATCGGCGACCCCGAGGCTTTGCGAGCCGCGATCAGCGACGCCTTTCCCGGTGCGAGACTCCACATCGAACCCCTGGCCGGCGGACGGTTTTCCATCGAGTTTTATCAGGAAGGGTTACTGCGGCCGCTATCAGCCGCCGAATTGTCGGACGGGACGCTGCGCTATTTGCTGCTCGTCGCTGCGCTGCTAACGCCACGCCCACCCACGCTGATGGTGCTGAACGAGCCAGAAACCAGCCTGCATCCAGACCTGTTGCCGGCGTTGGCGCGGTTGATTATCCGGGCGTCGGAGCAGTGTCAGGTGTGGGTGGTGTCCCATGCGCGGCGGTTGATTTCGGCGTTGCAGGAGGACCCCGAATGCAATTGCATCGTGCTGGAGAAAAACCTCGGCCAGACCGGGATTGTCGGGCAGCGGATGCTGGATGAGCCCGCGTGGAACTGGCCGGACTGATCGGCGACTGAAATACCGCTATCGCGAGCAGGCTCGCGATGACGGCCGAAAGATCACCGCAAAGGTTGAAGAATCACCCCTGCCACTTCCCACCCTCGACAATCACGCTCTCAGGCTTGGTGTCATCGCTCAGTTCCTTGCGTACATACTGGTCGTACAGCTTGAGCAGATATTTCTCCTCACCCAGCTTCGCCAGCTCGGCGTTCACCCAGTCTCGCAGCTCGATATTGCCCTTCTTCACGGCCGGGGCAATCGGTGCTTCGGCGCCCAGGGTCTGGCTCAACACGCGATAACCAGGGTTCTGTTTGGCCCAGCTGAACAGCACCAGATTGTCTTGCGCATACGCATCACCGCGACCATTGGCCAGGGCTTGCAGCGATTCGGAGTTTTTCTCGAATTTCAGCAGTTTCCAGTCCGGATGGTTTTTGGTCAGCCAGATGTCCGCGGTCGTACCAGTGGTGACGATGGTCGTGCGCGTGGCCAGGTCATCGAGGTTTTTCACGGTGCTGGCTTGTGGTACCAAAGCCTGTACCGCGACTTTCAGGTTCGGGTTGGTGAATTCCACCGCTTCCTTGCGCTCCGGGGTGACCGTCATGTTGGCCAGGATCAGATCGACCTTGTCACTTTGCAGGAACGGGATCCGGCTGGCCGGTTCCACTGCGACGAACTCGACTTTGTTTTCATCGCCTAACAGATCCTTGGCGAATTGACGGCCAATGTCGGTATCGAAACCGACGTAGCGCCCGGCTTCATTGACGAAGCCGAAGGGTGGCTTGTCGGTAAAGACGCCAACGATCAGCTTGTCCCGGGCTTTGATTTTTTCCAGGTAGCTGGCACTGGTCGCGGCAGGCTTGGCGGGTTCTTCGGTTTTGTTGCAACCGGCCAGCAGCGCGAGGCCGAGCAGCGGGAGTAGCAGCAGTGAAGTCTTGGCAGTTTTCATAGCAGTTCCAGTTCCTTTGTTTGAGTCGTTTGGGGTAGTGCGGCGACGTAGGAGAACTTCTCCAGGAACTGCTGCGCTCGTGCGGTTTGCGGGTTCGTAAAGAAAATCTCGGGAGGGTTTTGCTCAAGAATTCGCCCGCCATCCATGAACACGATGCGATCGGCCACGGCGCGGGCGAAGGCCATTTCGTGGGTGACGATCAACAGGGTCATGCCTTCACGGGCCAGGTCCTGTATGACTTCCAACACCTCCTTGAC
>NZ_JBFUKU010000172.1:0-12136 GCF_056400685.1 Pseudomonas sp. P5_A12
GCACTGACTTACGGCGCGCCGCATTTCCCGCTGGCCGACCACTACAACAGCACCGAAGGCGAGGAGTGGATGTACGGTCGCGGTGCACATGGCAAGCTGACTGATAGCGGCGATTGGCGCGAAGACATCGACCTGCAGAAGCATCGGTACATGCTGGAAGACACCCGCCTGGGCCTGTCCTTCCTGGTTTCCGTCAGCCGCTGGGCCGGTGTGCCGACCCCTGTAGCGCAAGGCCTGCTGAGCATTGCTTCGGTCGTCGCTGCACGTGACCTCTACGCCGAAGGCCGCACCCTGGAAAACCTCGGTCTGTCCAACCTGAGCCGAGCGCAGATGACCGAGCTACTGACCAAGGGCTACAACTGATGAACGCCGCGCTGCCGCAAGTCAGCGTGGTCGGTGCCGGCCGGATGGGCGAGGGCATTGCCCTGGCGTTCATCCATGCGGGCCTGCCGGTCAACCTGATCGACATCAAGGACCGTGACGAAGACGCGCGACGGGTTTACTTCGAGCGCGTGCGGAACAATATCCGCAGCGAGCTTCAAATGCTGGTACACCTCGGCGTGCTCCAGATGGAACAGGCGGACATCGCCCTGTCCCGGGTGACGGTGCAATCCAAATCCCAGGCAGTGGCGACGTTGCACCAGTGCGACCTGGTGTTCGAAGCGGTGCCGGAAGTCATCGCGGTCAAGCAGGAGACCTTCGCCTGGGTCAGCGAGCATGCCGCGCCGTCGACGATCATCGCGTCGACCACATCGACCTTTCTGGTCACCGAGCTGAGCGAAATGGTCAGTGAGCCAAAGCGCTTCGTCAACGCGCACTGGCTGAATCCGGCGCACCTGATGCCGCTGGTGGAAGTCAGCCGTAGCGAAGCGACCTGCCCGCAGGTGGTCGAGCGGCTGCTGCAATTGCTCAAGCAGATCGGCAAGGTGCCGGTGGTGTGCAATCCGGTGGCCGGCTACATCGTCCCGCGCATCCAGGCACTGGCGATGAACGAAGCCGCACGGATGGTGGAAGAGGGCGTGGCCAGCGCAGAAGATATCGACACCGCGGTGCGCGTCGGCTTTGGCCTGCGTTTCTCGGTGCTGGGCCTGCTTGAGTTCATCGACTGGGGTGGCGGCGACATCCTCTACTTCGCCTCGCGCTACCTCAGTGGAGCGCTGGACCCGCGTTTCCAGTCGCCGCAGGTGATCGCCGACAACATGCAAAACGGCCGCAATGGCTTGCGCGACGGCCAGGGTTTCTACGACTACCGCGACATGGACGTGGAAAGCTACAAGCAGCAACGTCTTGGCGACTTTGTGCGCAAGCTGGAGTTGTCGGGATTGACGCCCGCTTTCGATGGCGCCTTGGGGCAGGCCTGAGCATCAGGGCCCGGATGTCGGGCCCTGACGTCCATCCGACTCGCTCGAGAAAGAGATGCCCGTCGTTGCAATAAATTCAGTATTTTCGACGCGGTACCTATCGATTAACCGCTCGTCACTCTCCCTCATCAATTGTTTGAACATACGTTCATTTCTTCCTGACAGATAAGTCTGAGCAGACGAAATATTTCTTTCGTTTTGCTAATGGGAGATCTAAATGAAAGCCATCGTTTACAACGGCCCGCGTGACGTGAGCGTGCAAAATGTCGCCGATGCCAAAATTGAAAAGCCCACAGACGTTCTGGTTCGAATTACTACGACCAACATCTGCGGTTCAGATCTGCACATGTACGAAGGACGTACATCAATGGAGACAGGACGTGTATTTGGACACGAAAATCTCGGTGAGGTGATCGAAGTCGGCGCAGGCGTCGACCGAGTCAAGGTTGGGGATCGCGTTTGCCTGCCGTTCAACATCGGCTGTGGCTTCTGCGAAAACTGCGAGAAGGGCCTGACCGGTTTTTGTCTGACAGCCAACCCCGGTAGCGCAGGGGCTGCTTATGGATTTGCAGAGATGGGCCCCTATCAAGGCGGTCAGGCTGAATTGCTCCGCGTGCCTTACGCAGACTTCAACTGCCTGGTGTTACCCGAGGACGCGCAAGAGCGTGAGGACGACTACGTCATGCTGTCCGATATCTTTCCAACGGGTTGGCACGCCACGGAGTTGGCCGGTCTTTTACCGGGTGAGAGCATCACCATTTATGGTGCCGGCCCGGTCGGTCTGATGGCCGCACACTCAGCGATGATCAAAGGCGCCTCCCAGGTTTTCGTGATCGACAACCAACCTGACCGATTGAAGCTGGCGGCTCAAATGGGCGCCACGCCCATCAACTCGCTGGAGCAGGAAGCGGTGGATCAGATTCTCAATCTGACCCATGGCAAGGGCACGGATCGCGGTTGTGAATGCGTGGGCTATCAGTGCTGCGACCGTCATGGCCACGAAGCCAATCACCTGACCATGAACAACCTCGTCRCATCGACCAAGGCCACCGGTGGGATCGGTGTCGTCGGTGTATTTGTGCCGGAAGATCCGGGTGCCAAAAGTGACCTCGCGAAGCAAGGGAAAATGGCCTTCGACTTCGGGGCTTTCTGGTTCAAGGGGCTGCAGATCCGAACCGGGCAAGCCAACGTCAAAGTCTACAATCGCCGCCTGGCTGAACTCATTCACCACGGTCGTGCCAACCCCGCGCAGATCATCTCCCATCGGCTGAAACTGGCTGAAGGGCCTGACGCCTATAAGCACTTCGACGCCCGTGACAATGGCTGGACAAAAGTTGTGCTCAAACCGGCAGCTTGAAGTTGAAACCCAATGCCTGCGCTGGCTTCGCAAGAGTCGGCGCAGTTCACTAAGCGTGATAGCTGTCTCCTTCCATTGAGATGCACGAAGCGCTACTGGTGCATTGCGTGATTCAAGGTCGGAAGAAAAAGCAGACGCCAGACTAAGCTTTCGCTTGTCTCGGGATTCCGAGTTTGTAGAGAGGCAACCGATGCCCGAAAAACGAAAAAAGAAAAAAGGGGACGGATTTATTTTCCGATTTATTTTCCAACGCAAACACCAGACGCTATATGAACAGCGGGTAGGCCAGGAAGGAAACCATGACAACGCACAAATTAACCATTGAAGACTTGCAGTTGAACGTTTCAATCCGCGGCGAAGGCTCCCCGCTGCTTTTACTCAACGGCCTGGGTGGTTTGATCCGTACCTTCGATCCCTTGCGCGATGAACTGGTGGACTACAGGACCATTACGTTGGACGTGCCCGGGGTCGGCAAATCGCAAATGCCGCGCTGGCCGATGCGTCTGCCGCGCCATGCCGACCTGATCGCCGAGATGCTCAAGCAATTGGGAATCGACCAGGTCGATGTGTTCGGCGTGAGTTGGGGCGGTGCATTGGCGCAAGAATTTTCCCTGCGTTACCCGAGCATGGTGCGCCGGCTGATCCTCGCGGCGACCTCGGCCGGCCCGGCGATGCTGGTGAAGCCCGCCGACATCCTGGATTTTTTTGGCAGGAGCAAAAGCGCCAGACTGCGCAAGCAAGAAGGCTCGCGCAATTCGATACAGACGCTGCTGCGCTTCGGTGTGGTGAACGGCATGCTCACGGTCAACCCGCGAACCTATTACCACCAACTCACCGCCTTGGTTGGCTGGACCAGCCTGTTACGGCTGTTCCGTCTGCGCCAGCGCACACTGATCCTCACCGGCGAACACGACACCCTGGTGCGGCTGTACAACGCGCATATCCTGCGCCGCACCATTCGCCGTGCCGAACTGCACGTCCTGCAGGGCGAGGGGCATTTTTTCGTGGTGACCAGCGCCAGGCGAACCGCCGAAGCGATACGCGAATTCCTCTGCCAGCAGCACGAGGATGAAGAGTCCGCGCCGATGATCGCGAACGGAATGTTCAAGCCACGCCTGCTGCAATCCGATCGGAATTGATCGCTGATGTTTGCTAATGGACTTGCCCAAGGTCGTGCAAGCCCGCTAGCAGGCCGTTGAAAACGTAGGCGAGGCAGGCAAGACAAAGCGGACAGCGGCCAAAAAAAGGGGACGGTTTTATTTTCCAGTAGGTGGCGGAATAATAAATCTGTCCCCTTTTTACCGATGAGTACCAAACAAACCCGACAGCAGGGCATCGGAACAAAGTCCCGGCTCTGATCCCGTAGCTACACTCTACGACTTGACTTGACTCTGCGGAGACAAAACGATGCGAGCCTACCTACAGCATGTGCGGTTGCTCTCTCTCAGTTTGGTGTTGGGCGTATTCGCCGTCCCGCTGCACGCCGCACAATCCCCCGCCGACCCGCCAGCGGCGCAATTGGAGCCCAAGGCGCTGGATATTCTCAAGGCCATGAGCGCTCGCTTGACCAGCACCCAGGGCCTGAGTTTCAAAGCCGTTACCACCTACGAAAAACCCAGTCGGCTGGGGCCACCCCTTACCTATAGCTCGGTGGCGCTGGTCACTGAACAGCGCCCGGATCAGCTGCGTGTCRTGACCTCCGGCGATGGTCCGGCCACCGAGTTTTATTACGACGGCAAGCAAGCTTATGCCTTTGAGCGCAAAGACAACCTGCTCGCCCAAGTCGATGCGCCTCCTACCATCGATGCGACGCTGGAGGCCGCTTACCAGCGTGCGGCCATCTATTTTCCATTTACCGACGTAATCGTCGCTGATCCGTATAAGGACTTGTCCACGGATATGCGTGTGGCGTTCTACATCGGCCAGTCCACGGTGGTCGGCGATACCACCACTGATGTGATCGCTTATGCGAGCGACAGCGTGTTCGTCCAGGCTTGGATCGGTACTGAGGACAAGCTCCCGCGCCGGTTGCGCGCAGTGTTTCTCGATGACCCGTCCCGATCCCGGCATCAGATCGATTTCAGTGACTGGAAGCTCAGTTCGGCGATGCCTGCGGCGTTCTTCAAACCCGAGAATATCGAGTCGGCGCACCGGATCACGTTTGCCCCGCCCCCCGCCCTAAGCGCCCCACAAGGCGTTAAAGAGCCCGTTACAAAACCCTGAACGAGGAGGTTGAATCATGAACAGATCTACCTTGAAGTTCGCCGGCCTGCTAATCGCCGTGCTGATGTGTAACGAGGCGGCAGCCTGGTCGCGGGCTTCGGCTTGGGGGCATTCATACGGCGGTGGTGGCTCATGGAGTCACGCTGGACGTTACGGCTCGGCGTCGGGCGGTGATGGTAGTTGGAGTGGCGAAAGCAATCGCGGCGGCACGGCCTCGGGCGGTGAGGGGAGTTGGAGCGGTACAGGCTATCGCGGCGGTTCAGCCTCCGGTGGTGAAGGGTCTTGGCACGGCACAGGTGCCGAAGGCGGAACGGCTTCCGGCGGAGAGGGTGCCTGGCATGCACAAGGTGAAGATGGCGCCACCGCAGCTGGCTATCACGCGGATGGTTATGGCACGACCGCTTATCGTCCGCCTGTCTATGGTGCGAGTGTTTATCATCCAGTCCCGTACGGGACTGCCTACTATCATCCGCCCACCGCTGTCATTGCCAGCAGTGGTTGCTACAACTGTGGTTATAACGAAGGAGTTAACCCGGCAGCCGCAGCTGCGGCAGGTGTGGTGGTGGGGGCCGCTGCCACGACAGCGGCAAACCAGAAAGCCAACAGTAACGCCTACGGGGCAGGCTATAACGCGGGCATGGTGGCTTCCGCACCACCGACAATGCCCATGGGCGCGACGTTTGTCACCCTTCCTTCCGGGTGTGAATTGAGAACCGTCTCGCATGGCACGTATTACCAGTGCGGCAACTCCTGGGTGCGACCTGCCTATGGTGCCAACGGTGTTTATTACACCGTGGTGCCCATGCCGTAGCCGGGCGCTCGCTGTTCATTGCAATGCCTTACGAGCTCGACCGTGTTCACGGGGGCGCCCGCACCTGTCCTGATTTCAGGACTAGACAGCCGAGTACCGCAAAGCGCACCAAGGGTGGCGCGTGCCGCTGTCCATCTAATCAGGAAGGGTTTCAGACATTGCAGGCAAGCTGTCGAGAAACGCGGCAATCTGCCAAGTGCCCCGCAAATGCACCGTAGGAATTTGCGGGCCTATGGCCAAGCGCACAGCCTCGATACCTGGACGGTAGCCACGATCGAAATTCCACACGAAACTCAGAAAGGTCAGGAACGCCCGGTCGAGCTTCTCTGTACAGCCTGCGGCAAGGTCAGGGCGAGGGCGGTTCATTACGCTGCGCATGATCACCCGGGTTAAGCAGGTGAGCCGCGGCGTATCGAGCCAGATGATCAAGTCGGCACGGGGCAGGCGAAGATCGAAGGTACATCGGGCATAGTTGCCTTCACAGATCCACGCAGCCGGTGCGATCGCTTCGCTGACACGTGTGCGAAATTGCTCAGCGTCGGGTTCGACCCAGTCGGGCCCCCAGAACAGCGTGTCCAGGTGCACCACGGGCAAGCCAAGGCGTATACCGAGTGTGCGGGCGAGGGTGGATTTGCCGCTACCGGCATTGCCCAGGATTACAATCTGTTGCATGGTCGGACTTCCTGTCGCGAAAAGCCGGCAATTGTGCAGGTTTTGGCGCATCAGATAAAGGCTGAAGTGGGGCGACCGCGCCACATGTGATTATTTAAATAGAATATTTTTCGGCAGTTCTCTAAGGCTATGAAAAGGACTCACTAAGCGAATAACCGTACCGTTTATTTGATTGATCTTTCCTGACCACGCTAGCGAGTATATTTCCTTTAAATCATTTTTATCATCCTCGGTAAGCTGGCTGTCGCGGCCGTAGTTCATGATCGATACAGGGTTTTGAGATCCGAAGGGTACTGAAGGGTTATCTGTTTCTTTCTGAGGTGCGAACCAATGCCGAAGACCAAATACATGACCCAGTTCATGAATCAGCGTCTCGATCTGCTCAGTCTKGTCTTGTTTGAATAATGTTGGATATATCACTAAGTCATGACGGCCAGCGTCTGGAAAAAAAGCACTGGCCAAAACACAACCCATGGTATTGCACCGCTCTACGTCTTGTATAACTATCTGAAAATCCCACGCATCATCATTTTTGGTGAACTTCACTGGCGCTGCGTCTCCCCAAGCCTGTAGGGCGAGCGAAAACAACTCTTCGATTTTTTCCTTGGCCTCAGTAGGCGACTCAAACCTGGCCATCGACTGTTCTTGGAAACGCCACCTAAGTATTGAGCCTTCCCGCCAAAGGGGAATGAAACCCTCAGAAGCATTTAACTGTAGTTCCGCTGCGTTACGTTTATAGCCGCGAGATTCTGTATCGCAAACGATATTTGCATGCTTGCCGAAAACATGAACCTTTGACTTCATAATGAGATCATCCGGTTCAGCGGGCTTTAGACGAAACGGGGCGGGTAATGATTTGCTGCTTTTAGAATGGAGGGGATCTTTTGACTTGCTCATGAGCGGCTCCATGCACTTCGAGGTGCTGATCAGCAAAAAAAGGACGGATTTATTTTCCCTTTAAAATTGTCTGGTGATTTCATTCAAGATCCGATCCTGGATTTGAGAACTTGGTCTCTGGCGATAAGCCACTGCGAAAAAAGCAACGTCTTCGTAGTCGCAGCGAATCGAAACAGTCATACCTTCGCGGAACCCAAAGACTGATACTTCTCCTGCATCAACAAAATATCTCGCTTTTGTAAGAGCCGCTCTGGCGTGCCTCAGGCAGTCAGTTTGGTTGAGCGAGTGTCGTACCCAACTAGTGGTTACACGCACAGACGAAGTTTCGCTGTCATCAATAGGTGGTTGAATAACTTCGTTAGTTGGTGTTTTATCACTGGTGCAGGCGGTCAACCCCAATGAAATAACACTAAGTAAAAAACCAACACGGAGTCTCGAATGTTTAAGTTGATTTCGCATCGTGGGACGTTCCTGTGACGATGTGCAATAAATGAAGTGGCAGTTACTAATGTAATAGCGGATTTCTGGTTTTTTGCTACCTGTATTCGGTGAATGCGACCAATGGTCGTGCGTAGGCCCGTCATTTGGTTTTCTAGAGTTTTATGCTGACTAACCGAGCGTATTCAGCTTTAACATATAAGAGATAGCTTCAAGCGGGTGTTCGTTTTTTACACGGTACGGTGCATCTATAAGTAATGTGTTGTATTAAGTCGGGAAACTCAATCAGGCCGGATTTTACTAAATAGTTTCAAGTGTCATAACGTGCGATTTGGCGGCTATTCAGCGGGAGCAAGCTCCCTCGCCACAGGTTATTCATCGTTTGATCTATCTATTTCCATAAAAACGGGACGCTCAGCGTCCCGTTTTTTTTGGGCTATGACGATCCACTCAACCGCGTTTACCCAGCGCCGTCTCAGCCGCCGCGATTGCGCCTGGCACCGGACGATCATGTCCATCGTGGTCTGGTGGTGAGCCCTGAAAATTAATGACGTAAACATCAATATTGAAATGTCTCTCAATATTGAATACCTTGACCCTGCTTGACGATGAGACCGGCGCGCCTCACGACTTCAATCACAACAAGGGCTCGAGATGAACAACAACAAGAAAATTTCCCAATTGCCTCCCTCCGCCGTCGACGTGCTGGTCGTCGGTAATGGTCCGGTAGGTGCAACAATCGCGGCGCTGCTGGGTCGCTATGGGGTGACGACGCTGGTTCTGGACAAGACCCATGAGGTCCTACTGATGCCTCGTGCCATTGCTCTGGACAACGAGGCGCTGCGCATCCTGCAGCTCGCCGGTTTGTCCGAAGACGCATTCGAGAAGATCGTTATTCCTGAAGTGAGGATGCACTCACCGCTACTGGGGCAATTTGGTCGAGCCAACACTGAGGGGTGCATCGATGGCCATCCGAAACTTGTAAYGTTCTATCAGCCCGACCTCGAACACGCCGTGCGCAGTCAGGTCTCCCGGCTGAAGTCAGTGACCAGTCTGGGTGGTTTCGAGCTTGAGAGTCTGGTCGAAGAGTCGGATTGCGTTGTCGCCTCGGTACGGGATCAGAATGGGCAATCGCATTCTGTTCGCGCCCAGTACCTGGTCGGTGCGGATGGCGCGAGTTCCAGGGTCAGGGCAATGATTGGCCAGGAGTTCGAAGGGCAGACCTATGCGGAGGATTGGCTGATTGTCGATGTCATGAACYGGCATCAGTCAGCGATTGATCACATTGAGTTTCTCTGTAATCCGCAGCGCCCAACGCCGCACATGCCCGCACCCGGCGGAAGGGAGCGTTGGGAGTTTATGCTGCAACCCGGTGAATCCCGTGAAGAGCTCGAAACCCCGGAAAGCATTGCCCGGCTGATCGCGCCATGGATCAACCCGCAGGAGTTGCAAATCGAACGCAAGGCGGTGTATCGATTCCACGCGCGCTGCTGCAACAAGTTCAGCAAGGGGCGCGTTTTTCTCGCCGGCGATGCAGCACACATCACTCCCCCTTTTGTCGGGCAAGGTCTCGTAGCGGGACTTCGAGACGGGGCCAACCTTGCGTGGAAACTGGCGTGGGTCCTTCGTGGCCATGCCGCGCCTGCAATACTCGATACCTATGACGCAGAGCGCCGTCCCCACGCCCAGGCAATGATCAACCTGGCGAAACTCATGGGCCGCATGGTGATGCCCAAGAACAAGACCGCCGCATTCTTGATCCACGGCCTGATGCGCATGCTGGCTTTGACTCCCGCGACCAGGCGGTACTTCGAGCAGCTGGACATCAAGCCGAAGAACACCTTCAAACACGGCCTGTTCGTGCAGCATCGTCGGGGCGACAAACTGGTACGTGGCAGCCTGTTTCCCCAAGCCTGGGTTCGCACCCTGCAAAAGCAGATCAAGCTGAGCGACGATGCTCTAGGAGACAACCTGGCCCTGGTGGGATTCGGTGTTGACCCGTTGTCGTTGCTGACCACTGAGCAGATCGTTTCCTGGGAAAAAATGGGCGGTCACTTCCTGGAGGTCAGAACACGCGGGCAACGCTCCGGCGGCAGCTGTGATTTCATCGAAGACATGAACCATGACATCCTGCCGCTGGCTGCTAAAGGAACGCTCGTCGCAGTTCGCCCCGACCGTATCATCATGCATCATGCCCCGGGCGCAGAGGCAGGCAGTCTGCTTCAAGACTGCAGGGGCTTGCTGGTTGGCAAAGACGCCACTCCTGATAGCGTTTCCGTTACCATCAACGAGCCCCCTAGATTACGAGCTTGATCATGCATTCCCCCATTCCTCCTTTAGAAGCGACTGCGCCAGAACCTCTCACGAGAGGCMACAAGAAGCGTGAACGCACCCGTCGCGGCTTGATGGACGCAGCATTGCGGCTGATCGCGCGTAAGGAGGTGGGGGAGATCGCATTGCTTGAGGTCGCCGCGGAGGCAGCGGTATCCAACGGCACCATCTACAACTATTTTCGGACTCGCGACGAAGTGCTCGAGGCGGTGGGCATTGCCATGGCTGCCGAGTTCTCTGATGCCATTTCCGATTTGAACTCAGACGTGCAGTGCGGTGCGCAGCGGCTTTCGATCGGCGTACGTATGTTTGTTTGTCGAGCCGCCGCCGACCACCAATGGGCGAATGCGCTGCTGCGCATCATCCATTTCGACCAGGCAATGCGCTCGCGTTTGGCCGCCCATGTACTGGGTGATCTGCGCGAGGGGCTGCGTGCGGGGACGTTTGCTTATGTGGACGAAGGGGTTGCCCTGGACATCGTTCTGTCGTGCACAACCGGAGCAATGCGCTCGGTTGTCGAGGGCCGTGCGGGGGCGGAGCACGATTTGCGGGTCGCAGAAATGGTGCTCCAGGCTCTTGGCGTTACGCCTGCCAAAGCCAGGAAAATCGCCGGAAAGCCGCTTCCTACCTGATCTGATGTCACCCTCGATTGACGCGCGAGCCCTATAATGAACATGCGTGTTCATGTGTTCTGCTTAATAAAGCCTCTAAATTAATCTTAAACCTTAATTTTCTCGGTCATAACCGAGTATTTCGTCATTTATTTTAAAAACGTTGTTGACGGTTACTGAACACAGGTGTTCAATCGATCCATGAGGTAATCCTGGAGAGAGAACCGTGGAATCCCTGAATCCAACACAGCGCCGTATTCATCAAGCCGCCTTTCGCCTGTTCGCTGAAAGAGGCACCTCACAAGTGAACATCCTCGACCTCGCACAAGAGGCAGGGGTGGCACGCGGTACGGTCTATAGCAACATCGACAGCATGGAAAGCCTGTTCGAGGCGGTCGCAAGCCAGCTTGCGAAGGAGATGCATGAGCGCGTCAACAAGAGCTTCGATTCACTGTCCGATCCCGCTCAACGTCTTGCCAATGGCATTCGTCTGTTCATTCGTCGAGCTCACGAAGACTCCCAATGGGGGGCGTTCATACACAAGTTCGCCATGAGCAATTCTGCGTTGCGCGAAATGTTCAGCAGCCAGGCGACTACAGATCTGCTGAGCGGGCTCTCGGCTGGTCGATACAGGTTCCAGCAGGAGCAATTGCTCTCAGTACTGACGCTGATATCGAGCAGCGTTCTTGGCTCTATTTTCCTGGTACTGGAAGGTCACAGAACCTGGCGCGAATCGGGTTCTGATACCGCTGAGCTGGTGCTGCGTGCCTTAGGTGTACCACCCGAGGAGGCACGTGCGCTGGCGACCATAGAGCTGCCGACACTTCCACCTCTCGACTGAACTCATAACTGATCTAACTTAACGCCCCTGGTTTTTCAGGGGTTAGGGACAGCTTTGCCCAAAAAAACCGGAAAACAACAACAATGAACACCAGAATTGAATTGCACCGGTTGGCGACACAACAACCTGCCCGGCATCCACAGCCGACGGTGCAGGCCCAGGATCTGACGCACCTGATCTTTCAAAGACCGGACTTGAATGAGGCGGCGCGTTTCCTGACCGACTTCGGCCTGACGGTCAGTCGGCAGGATGCCGATACGCTCTATCTGCGGGCCACCGACGCCACTGCATACTGTTACCGCGTCCAGCGTGCCGAACATGCACGTTTTATCGGGTTCGGACTTGCAGTGCAGTCTTTGGATGATCTGGAAAAACTCACTCGAATCCCAGGGGCGTCATCGGTAGAAAAGTCGGAACATCCTGGCAAAGGGTATTGCGTCAGATTGACCGATCCTTCCGGTTTCATTGTGGAAGCCGTTTGCGATCAGACTCCAAGTGCAACGCTTGAACATCGAGCGCCTCTTCCCTGGAATCTGGCGCAGGAGCAACCGCGAGTCCTCGTCACGCAGCGTCCGCCGCTTGCTCCCCCTGAAG
>NZ_JBFUKU010000173.1:0-11966 GCF_056400685.1 Pseudomonas sp. P5_A12
CTCATAGGCCGGGCTGACGTAGAGCACCTGACGGGTTTCCCAATTGAACGCCCAAAGCACCGCGTTGACGCTCACCAGCAACGAGCTGAACAGCTGTTCACGCTCACTCAGGCGCGCCACTTCGCGTTGAGCATGCATCAGTGCCATCAAGGTTTGAGCAGTGTCGGGTAACTGAGGAAGGGATGAGTCTTGCAGGTTTTTGGAGACCATCGGGACAATCTCAAAGGGCGTGTGCCGCTCGAGGTTCGAAAGCAGCTAAAACGAAGCTCGCCGGGGTGGCGAAGTGTCTTTGAGATAGAGGATTTGGAGCTAAGTTCCGAAGGGTGCGCCCGCTAGCGGGGCGCACCGATCAACGGCATCAGGCAGCGGAGGGGCGCAGAGAGTAGGTTTTCAACTGGCCGGCGAAGTCGCGCAGGGATTGAATCCCGCTGGCTTCAGCTTCGTGTACCCAGTCCTTGATGGCGGCGAGCATGTCGTGACCATTTGAGCTGGTCTTGACCCAGATCTGCTGCAAGGCCAAGCGCTTCTCGTAAATTACCTTCAACGCCTGACTGTGCTCGAGCATGGCCTGGATGCGAACGTGGTGTTTTTCGTCCAGCAGGCTGGTTTCCCGCGAGAGCAGGCGCTTGGCGCGGTGGAATTGATGGCGGACCGAGTGATCGACCTTTTCCAGCTCTTGCTTGACCAGCGGCGCGATCACCAATTTGCGGTACTGCGCCATGATCTGAAAGCGGTTGTTGAGGATCGCCATGGCGGTGTCCATGTCCAGGTTGCCTTTGCCTTCAACCCGGTGGGCAATCGGTGCAACCCGCTGGACCTTGGCCAGACGGAAAAAACTGAAGACCTGGATCCAGGCCCAACCGAGGTCGAACTCCCACTTCTTCACCGACAATTTGGCCGAGTTAGGGTAGGTGTGATGGTTGTTATGCAGTTCTTCGCCGCCGATCAGGATGCCCCAGGGCACCAGATTGGTCGCGGCATCGCGACATTCGAAGTTGCGGTAGCCTACGGCATGGCCAAGGCCATTGACCACGCCGGCGGCCCACACCGGGATCCACATCATCTGGATGGCCCAGATGGTGATACCGATGGTGCCGAACAGCAGCAAGTCGATGACGGCCATGATCGCGATACCCAACAGCGGGAATCGGCTGTAGAGGTTGCGTTCGATCCAGTCTTCGGGGCAGTTCTTGCCGTAGATGCGCAGGGTTTCCGGGTTCTCCGCTTCCGCGCGGTACAGCTCGGCGCCTTTGCGCAGAACGGTGGAAAGCCCCTTGATGACCGGGCTGTGCGGGTCATCGACGGTTTCGCACTTGGCGTGATGCTTGCGGTGGATAGCGGTCCACTCGCGGGTGTTCTGTGCCGTGGTCAGCCACAGCCAGAATCGGAAGAAATGTTTCAGGCCGGCATTGAGCTCCAGCGAGCGATGGGCTGAGTAACGATGCAAATAGACCGTGACGCCAATGATCGTGACATGGGTCATCAGCAGGGTGACTGCCACCAGTGACCAAGGCGACAAGCCGAGTAAACCTTCGTACCACATAGGCTGTAGGGCCCTCGATAAAGAAAAAAACAGCCGTTGCATTATCACTAAGCCCACGGATAAAACCAGTCACCCTTTCGGATAAGAGTGGCTGAATGTGTCATTAACCTATAATCCCAGCCATTTTGTAGGGACATGGACGACCGAATGTCTGCCACCTATCGCAATGCCTTGCTTGCAGCGCTGCTTTACCTGTTGCTTTCAGTTGCTTGGATGGCGTTCAGCGGCTATTTATTGAACAATTTATTCGATGGTTCTGCCGAGCTATTGCGATGGCAACTGATCAACGGTTATGTCTGGGTGGTGCTCAGCGCCGGTTTGATCTTCATTGCCCGGGCCCGTCTGTTCCAGTGCCTGGGGGGCGGCGCCAAACTGCATGAGCGCCAGGCCGACCGCGAACGTTTGCGTCAGGCGGCCGCGGTGTTCGATTGCACCCATGAGGGTGTGTTGGTCACTGATAGCAACGGGTTGATTGTCCATGTGAGCCGGGCCTTCATGGCGATCACCGGTTATCACCCAGATGAAGTGCTGGGCCAGCAACCTCGTCTGTTCAAATCCGGCCATCACCCCACCGGCGTTCTACCAGGCGATGTTTGCGACGCTCATCAGCACCGGTGAATGGAGCGGGGAAATCTGGAATCGCCGCAAAAGCGGCGAAATCTACCCGCAATGGCAAACCATCCGCATCATTTATGACGAACAGGGCCGGCACAGCCAATACGTGGCGGTGTTTTCAGATATCAGTGCGATCAAAAACTCCGAGCACGAGCACGAGCACGAGCACGAGCTCAGGCACCTGGCTCACCACGATCCGCTGACCGGTTTGACCAATCGATTGCTGTTTACCGACCGCGTCGGACAGGCGCTGGCGTCGGCGCAAATCCATAAACGGGGTTGCACGTTGCTGATGATCGACCTGGATCACTTCAAGATGATCAACGATAGCCTCGGGCACACCGTCGGTGATCAACTGCTCAAGGCCGTGGCCGAGCACTTGAAAACCATGTTTGGACCGGGCATCACGCTGGCTCGTCTGGGCGGTGACGAGTTTGCGGTGCTTGCCGAAAGTTGTCCGCAAGTGGCACAAGCTGCGGCGCTGGCCCAGCGGATCATCGACGGTCTCCGGGAGCCAATCTGCATCAATTGAGCATCGGCTTTTTATCAGCACCAGTGTCGGCATCAGTCAGTTTCCCGGCGATTCCTTGAGTGCTGAGCAAATGTTGCGCAACGCCGATTCGGCATTGTTCAAGGCCAAGAGTGCAGGCCGGGATGGCTATTCGCTCTACACCGAAGAATTGACTGCTCATGCCCGGCAGCGAGTCGAAATTGCTTTCGAATTGCGTCGCGCTCTGCAGCAGCAGGAGTTGCGTGTCCATTACCAACCCGTGCATGACTTGAAAACCAGTCGCCTGATGGGCGTTGGTGCGTTGGTGCGTTGGGCGCATCCGCAGCGCGGGCTGGTGTCGCCAGCAGAATTCATCCCTATCGCCGAGCGTACCGGGTTGATCGCCGAGATCGATGCCTGGGTGATGCAGCAAGCTTGTCGGCAAATGTGCCAGTGGCAAGCGGTTGGCGTGGTGTTGTCGTTTGTTGCGGTGAATGTTTCATTGCGACTGTTTGCCCGACTCGAGTTGTATCAGCAAGTGGCTCGGGTGCTTGATGCGACGGGGCGTGATCCGGCGTATCTGGAGCTTGAAGTTACTGAAAGCGCGGTGATGGATGATCCGGAGGTGGCGCTGGAGCAGATGCATCGCTTGCGCGAGTTTGGGGTGCGGCTGGCCATCGATGATTTTGGTACAGGATATTCGTCGCTGCTGCGGCTCAAGCGTTTGCCGGTGCAAAAACTCAAGATCGACCAGGGGTTTGTCGCAGGCTTGCCATGGGATGAGGATGGTGCAGCCATTGTGCGGGTGATTATTGCTTTGGGGCAGAGCATGGGGATGCAGGTGCAAGCCGAGGGGATCGAGCAGGTCGAGCAGGCCGGTTTCCTGCTGGAACATGACTGCGATCTGGGGCAAGGCTACTGGTTTGGGCGGCCGGTACCGGCCGAGCAGTTGGACTGGATGTGCGCGCCCGTTATTCGCTGATCCCGCATCTGCTTTTGTGGCGAGGGAGCTTGCTCTCGCTGGAGTGCGCAGCGGTCCTAAAAGAGAGTGCTTCGCCCTCTGACGGGAGCAAGCTCCCTCGCCACAGGGGCATGAGGTCAATTTCCAAAACGTCAAATCCGCCGCAAACCCACGCCCCATCAAATAATATTCTTTGGTTATATAAACATTCTTAAATAGTCTTTTTAAGAATATCTACTCCTCTCTACTATTGGTCTCACGCCGCAAGCAGTGCTGTCACTGCCAGGCAACCTCTCAGTTGAAGGAGCAGCACCATGAGCGCATCCCTACGTAGTGTTGACGGCCAAGACGAAGCAACCATTTTGCGTGAGATCCAGAGCGCATTGCGCGATCTGCGCTTTGGGGCTGTGGAGATCACTGTGCATAACGCCCAGGTCGTGCAGATCGAACGCAAAGAGAAATTTCGTCTGCAAAACCCGAGCAACAAGCCGAGCTAAGTAACCGGCAACCCGCTTCCAGCACCTCATAAAAAAGCCAACACAATCAGAATTCCAGGAGCTTTCACCATGTCGTCGATTCGTCATTTCGCTTTGGCCGCCCTGGCCAGTGCACTTTTTGCGGGTTCCGCGGTTGCCAAGGATTACGAGCTGCTCAACGTGTCATACGACCCGACGCGTGAGCTGTATCAGGATTACAACGCGGAGTTCATCAAGCTCTGGCAGAAGGATCACGCCGGCGACAATGTAAAAATCCAGCAATCCCACGGTGGTTCGGGCAAACAGGCCCGTGCGGTGATCGACGGTCTGCGCGCCGATGTCGTGACCCTGGCCCTTGCCGGCGACATCGACGAAATCGCCAAGCTCGGCAAGACCCTGCCGGCCGACTGGCAGACGCGTCTTCCGGATGCGAGCACGCCTTACACCTCGACCATCGTGTTCCTGGTACGCAAGGGCAACCCTAAAGGCATCAAGGATTGGGGGGATTTGATCAAGAACGATGTGGCGGTCATCACCCCGAACCCGAAGACCTCCGGTGGCGCACGCTGGAATTTCCTGGCGGCCTGGGCCTATGGCCTGAAAGCCAGCGGCGGTGACGAAGCCAAGGCCAAGGAATACGTACAAACCCTGTTCAAGCACGTACCAGTGCTGGACACCGGCGCTCGCGGTTCAACCATTACCTTCGTCAACAACGGCCAGGGTGACGTGTTGCTGGCTTGGGAAAACGAAGCTTTCCTCGCGCTGAAAGAAGACGGCGGTGCCGACAAATTCGAAATCGTCGTGCCTTCGCTGTCGATCCTTGCCGAGCCACCGGTGGCCGTGGTCGACAAGAACGCCGAGAAAAAGGGTAACGAGCAGATCGCCGATGCGTATCTCAAATACCTGTACAGCCCTGCCGGCCAGGAAATTGCGGCGAAAAACTTCTATCGTCCACGTGACAAGGAAGTCGCCGCGAAGTACGCCAAGCAGTTTCCGACCCTGGACCTTGTGACCATCGACAAGAACTTCGGCGGCTGGAAAACCGCGCAACCGAAATTCTTCAACGACGGTGGCGTGTTCGACCAGATTTACCAGGCTCAGTAGTTTTAAATAGCCATCAACGGGCCCCGATTTAACTGTCGGGGCTTTGCGCGTTCTCAACCAAGGACTTTTATGTCGCGTCGTATTTCCCCCGTCATACCCGGCTTCGGGCTGACGCTGGGTTACACCTTGGTGTACCTCAGCCTGATTGTGCTTATTCCACTGGCGGCGATGTTCGTCCATGCCGCTCAACTTACCTGGGATCAGTTCTGGGCAATTATCTCGGCGCCACGGGTGTGGGCGGCGATGAAACTGAGCTTCGGCACCGCGTTCTATGCCGCGATCATCAACGGCATCATCGGCACGCTGCTCGCCTGGGTCCTGGTGCGATATACCTTCCCGGGACGCAAGATCATCGACGCAATGATCGACTTGCCCTTCGCATTGCCCACTGCGGTGGCGGGTATTGCGCTGACTGCGTTGTACACCCCTACCGGTTTGGTGGGGCAGTTTGCAGCAGATCTGGGTTTCAAGATTGCGTACACCCCCCTCGGCATCACCCTTGCCCTCACTTTTGTGACACTTCCATTCGTAGTACGTACCGTACAGCCGGTATTGGCTGATTTCCCCCGTGAAGTGGAGGAAGCGGCAGCGTGTCTCGGTGCAAAACCGTTACAGGTTTTCCGCCATATTCTGGTGCCCGCGCTGTTGCCGGCCTGGCTCACTGGTTTCGCTTTGGCCTTTGCCCGTGGGGTCGGTGAGTATGGTTCGGTGATTTTCATCGCCGGCAACATGCCGATGAAAACCGAGATCCTGCCGCTGCTGATCATGGTCAAGCTCGACCAGTACGATTACACCGGCGCCACGTCCATTGGTGTACTGATGCTGGTGGTTTCCTTCGTCCTGTTGCTGCTGATCAATTTGCTGCAACGTCGCATCGAAACCCCATAAGGAGGCGCGAACCATGTCCCAATCGTCTATTGCTGCCGCCTCGTCGGCCAACGCCGCCCGCCGTGGCAGTGCCACCTCGCGAAGAATCCTGATCGGTCTTGGCTGGTTGATTTTTGTCCTGTTCCTGGTGCTGCCGCTGTTTATCGTGGTGTCCCAGGGTTTGAAGAATGGTCTGGGTGCGTTCTTCACCGCGATCTTTGAACCGGACGCACTGTCCGCGCTGAAACTTACGGTGATTGCCGTGCTGATCTCGGTGCCGCTGAATCTCGTGTTTGGCGTCAGCGCCGCTTGGTGCGTGAGCAAGTACTCTTTCCGTGGCAAGAGCATGCTGGTCACGTTGATCGACTTGCCGTTCTCGGTATCGCCGGTGATCGCAGGTCTGGTCTATGTGCTGATGTTCGGCGCCCAAGGCCTGTTCGGGCCGTGGTTGCAGGATCACGATATCCAGATTGTCTTCGCCTTGCCGGGCATCGTGCTGGCGACGATTTTCGTCACCGTGCCTTTCGTGGCGCGCGAACTGATCCCGTTGATGCAGGAACAAGGCACGCAAGAAGAAGAGGCCGCGCGCCTGCTTGGTGCCAATGGCTGGCAGATGTTCTGGCACGTCACCGTTCCCAATATCAAATGGGGCCTGATCTACGGCGTGGTGCTGTGTACCGCGCGGGCGATGGGTGAGTTCGGTGCGGTGTCGGTGGTTTCCGGGCACATTCGCGGGGTGACCAACACCTTGCCGCTGCACGTCGAGATCCTCTACAACGAATACAACCACGTGGCCGCGTTCGCCGTGGCGAGTCTGTTGCTGATCCTGGCGCTCAACATCCTGCTGCTCAAGCAGTGGAGCGAAAACCGTATTAACCGCCTGCGCGCCAGCGCCGCGGAGGAATGATTTCATGTCGATCGAAGTGCGTAACGTCAGCAAGAATTTCAACGCGTTCAAGGCGCTGGACAACATCAGCCTGGACATTCAGAGCGGCGAACTCGTGGCGCTGCTCGGCCCCTCGGGTTGCGGTAAAACCACGCTGCTACGGATCATCGCCGGTCTGGAAACCCCGGATCAGGGCAACATCGTGTTCCACGGCGAAGACGTCTCCGGCCACGACGTGCGTGATCGCAACGTTGGTTTCGTGTTCCAGCACTACGCGTTGTTCCGCCACATGACCGTGTTCGATAACGTCGCCTTCGGCTTGCGCATGAAGCCGAAAAACCAGCGCCCGAGCGAAAGCCGGATCGCGGAGAAAGTCCACGAATTGCTGAACATGGTGCAGCTGGACTGGCTGTCGGATCGCTACCCGGAACAACTCTCCGGTGGTCAGCGTCAGCGCATTGCTTTGGCCCGCGCCTTGGCGGTGGAACCGAAAGTCCTGTTGCTCGACGAACCTTTTGGCGCCCTCGACGCCAAGGTCCGTAAAGAATTGCGTCGCTGGCTGGCGCGACTGCACGAGGAAATCAACCTGACTTCCGTGTTCGTGACCCATGACCAGGAAGAAGCGATGGAAGTCGCCGACCGGATTGTGGTGATGAACAAGGGCGTGATCGAGCAGATTGGCTCACCGGGCGATGTTTACGAAAACCCGGCCAGCGATTTTGTTTATCACTTCCTCGGGGATTCCAACCGACTGCATCTGGGTGAGGACAATCACGTGCTGTTCCGCCCGCACGAGGTGTCGCTGTCGCGGCATGAACTGGAAGACCACCACGCTGCGCAGGTGCGTGACATTCGTCCGCTGGGTGCAACGACTCGGGTGACGTTGAAGGTTGAAGGCCAGAGCGAATTGATCGAAGCGGAAGTGGTGAAGGACCACGACAGCCTGATCGGGCTGGCGAAGGGTGAAACCTTGTTCTTCAAGCCCAAGGTCTGGCAAAAACTGGCCAACATCTAAAGCAAAAGCTTCGCGAGCAGGCTCGCTCCCACACTGGATCTATGGTGTACATAGAAACCCTGTGGGAGCGAGCCTGCTCGCGATGGCGTCTTATGCCGCAGCGCGTTTCGGATTGATTCGTACACACCCAGCCCGCGCCTCGATCTGCTCTTTGAGGTCATGACGCAACCCCAGCAAAAACATCAACTCCACCACCACAAACAACGGCCCGACAATCAGCCCGGTCACATCATCAACAAACGCCGGTTTACGCCCCTCATAGTAATGGCCGACAAACTGAATCACCCAGCCCACCACAAACATCCCGATACCGCTCGACAGCCACACCAGCGTGCTTTGCTGCGCCAACGCCTGCCCCGCCCAAACGGACAGTCCCAGCAATACGCTCATCAGCACCCCGAGGCGCAATTCCAGGCGCAGGTAAAACCACGCCGATGCCAGCGACACCAGTACCGCCGGTGACAGCCAGCCGCCAGCCCATTGCGGCCGCGACAGCAATACCGCGACGGCCACCATAATCAGCGGAATACCGATAAAGTGGCTGGCAATGTTGCGCGGATCTCGGTGGTAGGTGGCGTATTGACTGAGATGGTCAACGAGGCTTTTCATTGTTATTCCTCCTGTAGGGTGATCGATCATGCCCCGGGTTCACTTTTGGCTCTGTCGGGCAGGCGACAATCTCTAGGAGTTTCCATGGATATGCAGGCCTGGCGTTCGCGCCTGATGACGGGGCAATGGTTCAGTCATCTTCCTGTTCCCTTACAGGATAGTCTGCTGGCTGCGGCGCGGATTCGGCGTTTGTCGTCGGGGCAATTGCTATTCAAGCGCGGGGATCCTCCGTGCGGGTTGTATGCGGTGCTCGAAGGTTCGGTGCGCATCGGTGCGGTCAGTGAGCAGGGCAAGGAAGCGCTGCTGAGCCTGGTGGAGCCGCCCCACTGGTTCGGCGAAATCTGCCTGTTCGACGGCCAGCCGCGTACCCACGATGCCTTCGGCGTGGGCCAGTGCGTTCTGTTGCACATTGCGCAGGCGACGCTGCTGAAGTTGCTCGACGAACAACCGGTGTATTGGCGGCAACTGGCGTTATTGATGAGCCACAAACTGCGCCTGACCTTCATCAACCTCGAACAGTTGAGCCTGATGCCTGCCCCGGCACGCCTGGCGCATCGTTTGCTGATGATTGCCGAGGGTTACGGCGAAGTCGAACCGCCGCGTCGGCTGCTGCAACTGCCGCAGGAGCAGTTGGCCTCGATGCTGTCGCTATCACGCCAGACGACTAATCAGATTCTCAAGGATTTACAGGGGCAGGGGATTCTGAATCTCAAGTACGGCGAGATCGAAATTGTCGATGCCGAGCGGTTGCGGTCTCTGGCGATTTTTTGAATCGTAACGTTATGGGTGGGCTTTGTTGGTGAAGGCGCCTAGCCTGTGACGACGATAATCGAGGTGTGTCATGCGTGTACTGCTAGTAGAAGACGATCCGGAGACCGCCAAACTCCTGGCCAACGGCCTGAATGAGGCGAGCTATTCGGTAGATGTGGCGCTCAACGGCATGGACGGCCGGCGCTTTATCGAGTCCGGCGAATACGAACTGATCATCCTCGACGTAATGCTGCCAGGGCTCAACGGCTGGCAATTGCAGCAGCAGATCCGCAAGCTCGGCGACACGCCGGTGCTGTTCCTCACCACCAGGGACGGCATCGAGGATCGTCTGCGCGGGCTCGAACTGCATGAGGATGATTATTTGCTCAAGCCGTTTGCGGTGAGCGAGCTGGTGACGCGGGTGCGCAAGTTGTTGCGGCGGGATYGTGGGCGGTGAAACCTTGGACGTCTGGTTAAAAAATGAGCTGGACTTCTCGTCGGGTCTGCACTAAATACAATGCATATATCCAGTAACTATGAATTTGCACGGTATACGATGCAGGTTGGCAAATGGAAAACCTAGGTGAACTGATACGCTCGCTCCGAAAAGAGCAAAAGCTTTCCCAGCAGGCACTGGCACAGCGGTACGGCATGAGTCGTTCCACAATTTCAGGTATCGAAAACAACACCATTTCTGAAATCGGCCTGCGCAAGGTTGAGGCAATCCTCAACGGTTTCGGGTATGAACTCACCGCCGTGCCCCGTCAGTCGAAGCGTCCAACGCTGGACTCACTGAAAAAGGTCAACTTTCATGGGTGAGCCGCAGGAAAAGGACCGGCTTCACATCAGTGTCTCCGCAAACGCAGTCGGCACCTTGGGGAGAGGTCAGTCTCGCAGCGATTCAGTTTTTACCTACGCCGAAAATGCACAGGAAGAAAACTCGGTTTCGTTGACCATGCCGGCTCGCCTCGAAAGTTACACGTGGGAGCAAGGTGTACCGCCGATTTTCGAGATGAACCTTCCAGAGGGGGCTCTGCGCGATGAGTTGGTTCGTCGTTTCAGCAAAGCAGTCAGGGGCTTTGATGATTTCGCGATGTTATCGATCGTTGGCCCGCACCAGCTTGGGCGAGTGGGAATTGCATGCGCGCAAGAGGCGAACGACCGTCCGCCTGAAACCAGCCTCGCGGACCTTCTGGTTCATGACGGTGCTCAAGGCTTGTTCGATGATCTGTTGCATACGTATGGCCAATATTCAGGCGTATCCGGTGTGCAGCCCAAGGTGTTGCTCCGTGACAGTGCGACAACCGTCGACCGCCTGACTCATCGAGGCGCGACGCATCTGGTCAAATCCTTTCGTGCAGAGGAATACCCTGAACTCGCAGCCAACGAGTATTTCTGCATGAGAGCAGCGCTACATTCGGGGCTTGAGGTGCCGAAGTTCGAGCTCAGCGAACATGGCAAATTCCTGGTAGTCGAACGCTTCGATCTGAATGAGCAAGGTTATTTGGGGTTTGAGGATTTCTGCGTACTGAATGCCTGGCCGTCGAAGGCCAAATACGATGGCTCATACGAAGGTGCCGCGAAGCAGATTAAAGAATTCGTCTCTCCGTCATTGCTCAATCAGGCGCTTGAGTCTTTTTTCAAGATCGTTGCGCTCTCGTCAGCCTTGAAGAATGGCGACGCTCACCTCAAAAACTTTGGCCTGCTGTACGAACATTGCGGCATGGATGCACAAATCAGCCTCGCTCCGGCCTACGACATCGTCACCACTTCGGTTTACATAAAGTCGGACAGCATGGCGTTGCTTTTAGGCGGATCGAAAGCATGGCCCAAGTACAAAATGCTGATGCGCTTTGGCCGTTCGGCCTGCAACCTGACGGAGGGCCGTTGTAATGAACTATTGCAGCAGGTCGCCCACGGGATGGAGGTGGCAATGACCGAGATGGCTGCTTACATCAAAGACAGCAGCGTCTTTGCGACCGTTGGCGAAGCGATGATGGAACAGTGGGCATCAGGCGTCGTGCGCAGTCTCGTGAAAAGTTGATCAGCGCAACCCATCCCGAAACTGCCCCGGCGTCATCCCGGTCCAGCGCTTGAACGCGCGGCTGAAGCTACTGGTATCCGCAAACCCCAACAGGTAGCTGACTTCACTCAACGAGCATTGCGGATCACGCAGGTGCAGCAGCGCCAGGTTTTCGCGGCTTTCATTGAGCAGCGTATCGAACCGACAACCTTCGTCCGCCAGGTGCCGTTGCAGGCTGCGCAAGCTCAGGTGCAGGGCTTTGGCGATGAGTTCGGCGCTGGGTTCGCCTTCGGGCAATTGCTCTTCGATGGCGTCACGGACTTTGCGCTCCCAGGTCAACGGTTTCAGTTGTGCCAGGGTGCGTTTGAGCACGGTTTCATTGTGTTCGGCCAGTTCCGGATTGGCGTCATCCAAGTGGCTGTCGAAATCCACCAGAGAAAACTCCACGCGGTCTTCTTCGGCCGAAAAGTACACCGGTGAGCGGAACACTTTGTGCCATTGGTGCGCATCGGCCGGTTCCGGTCGACGCAAGTACACCGCCAGCGGCGCATAGTCGCGACCGAGGCGATTGCGGCAGGTGCGCACGTAGATCGCTGTGAAGGCGTCGATGGCTTCGAACGCCGGCGC
>NZ_JBFUKU010000174.1:0-11960 GCF_056400685.1 Pseudomonas sp. P5_A12
CTCAAGAGCCGAACGCGGAGCGTCCGTTGAGGCATTCCCACGCGGAGCGTGGGAACGATCATCACAAAACCTGCCACCCCCCTCCCAACGCCGTGTACAACGCAAAACTCGCCTGCAACCGCGACAACCGCAGCTGCACATTCAGATCCTGGGCCACATACAAGGTGCGTTGCGTCTCCAGCACCGTCAACAAATCCTCGGCCCCGGCCTGATAGCGGCTCTGCGCGATATCAAACGCGGTTTGCGCCTGTTTCAGTTCTTCACCTTGCCACTGCCGCTGTTGATCCAGCCCGCGAATGTTGTTCAGCGCTTTTTCGACGTCGGCGAATCCGTTGATGATCGCGCTGCGATAGGTCTCCAGCAGCTCTTCCTGGCGGGCCGTCGCCTTGTCACGTTCGGCGCCGAGGCGGCCATTGTTGAAGATCGGTGCGACCAGGCCTGCGGTCAGGTTGTAAAACGGGTTGCGCAACATATCGCCAGCGCGGTCGGCGCCCGAGCCTATTTCTGCGCTCAAGGTCACGGTCGGCAGCATCGCGGCGCGGGCCACGGCGACATTCGCCTGTGCCGCCGCCAATTGCGCTTCGGCACGGGCAATGTCCGGGCGGCGGCGGATCAGTTCACTGGGTACGCCAGCGTCGATGGTCGGCCATGACAGTTGATCAAAATTTTCCAGGCTCAACGGCAATTGCTGCACCGGCCGGCCGAGCAGGGCAGCGAGGCTGATCGAAGCATCCTGGGCCTGTTGCTGCACCAGCGGCAATTGCCGTTGTTGCGCCGCGACCAGACTTTTTTGCTGCGCCAGTTCCAGCGCGGTCGCCGAGCCTGAATCAAACCGCGTCTGCACCAGTTTCAACACGTTCTGCGCATTCGCCAGGTTCAACCCGGCGATGCGGCTTTGTTCGCGCAGCGACAGGGTTTGTGCGTAGCCGCTGGCAACGCTGCTGAGCAGGGTCAATTCCACCGTGGCCTGATCGTACTGGCTAGCCTGCAAGGCAAACTGTGCGCTGTCCCGGGAAGCACGTTGGCCGCCCCAGAAATCGATTTCGTAGCTGGCGCTGAGGTTGGCGTTGAAGTAATCCACCGCGTTGTTGTCGCTGTCGGCATCGAGTTGGCTATAGCCATTGCCGCGCAGCAGTTTCTGGCGGTTGGCATTCAACCCCGCCGTGACCTGCGGCAGCTGCGACCCGCCGGCCACCACCGTTTCCGCCTGCGCCTGACGCACCCTGGCGATGGCCGCGGCCAGATCGAAACTGCCGACGCGCGCTTGTTCGATCAGATGATCCAGCTGCGGGCTGCCAAACTGCGTCCACCATTGCTGGTTGCTGTGGGTAGTGCCTTCATTGTGCGGTGATTGCCAGGCGGCGGGCGGCTGAAGGCCGCTTTCCGGGTGCTGGGCGGGAGTGCCACAAGCACCGAGTAACAGGCAGAGCGTCAACAGACTGAGTGGCGGCTTCATGGAAAGATCATTCACTGGTAAGGGCCGTGACCGGGTCGAGTCGGGCAGCTTTGCGGGCCGGCATGAAGCCGAAGACAACACCGGTGACCAGGGCGCAGCCGAAGGCGCCGAGCACCGCTATCAAGGAGAATGCGACAGCGACTTCGCTGAGAATCAGCACACCGCCGACCATCAGCGCGAGGGCGATCCCGGCCAGCCCGCCGACCACCGAGAGCATCACCGCTTCGGTGAGAAACTGGCGCAGGATGTCGCGCTGGCGGGCGCCGGTGGCCATGCGAATACCGATCTCGCGGGTGCGTTCGCGCACCGTCATCAGCATGATGTTCATCACGCCAATACCGCCGACCAGCAGCGAAATCGCGGCAATCGAACCGAGCATCAGCGACAGGGTGTTTTGCGTGCGTGCTTCAGCCTGGATCATCGCGGCATTGTTGGTCAGTTCGAAATCTTTCTTGCCGTTGTGCAGACGCAGCATCAGTTGCTCGATGGCTTTTTCGGTCTCTTTGACCTTGCGCGCATCGGCGGCGGCGATGGCCACGTATTCGGGGTTATGAGTACCAAACAGCCGGACGCTGGCGGCGGAATAGGGGATGGCGATGCGGTCGTCGCTGTCCGAGTCGCCGGAGCTGGCGCCTTTTTCCGCGAGCACGCCCACCACCTGAAACGGCACGTTTTCTATCAGGATGTATTGGCCAATCGGGTTGGCCACGTCCTTGAGCAGTTTGGTCCGCACCTTGTGGCCGATCACCGCGACCGCTGCGGCGTTTTGTTCATCGGCCTCGGTGAAGTAGCTGCCTTCGACCACCGGCCAATTGAAAATCGCCGGAAAGTTAGTGTCATTGCCTCCGACGTAACTCAGGTGGTCGAGGTTACCGAAGCGCACCCCGGCTTCCTGGCCATTGACCGGCATGATCCGCATCACTTGCGGCAGACTGGCCACCGCCGCGACGTCATCGAGGGTGACGATGCCCAGCGCGGTACGCGGATTCGGGGCCGAGCCGCTGAGGTAAATGATGTTCGAGCCGAACGCACCCATCTGCGCCATGACCTGGCGTTTGCTGCCTTCGCCCACCGCCAGCATCACCACCACAGACGCCACGCCGATGATGATCCCGAGCAGCGTCAGCGCTGTGCGGAAGCGGTTGATCCACATCACTCGCCACGCCGCTTGCACCGCATCGATCAGTTCGCCTTTCCACGCGCCGGTGGCTTCGGCGCCTTCGCTCAGACGCTTGCGCAAGTCCACGGCTTGCAACGCGCCGGGGTTGGCTGAGGACTGAGCTTCAGGGTTATCGCGGGAACTGTCGCTGATGATCAGGCCGTCGCGAATTTCGATGATGCGTTTGGCCCGAGCCGCGACTTCACGGTCGTGGGTGATCAGGATCACCACATGGCCTTGGCTCGCCAGTTCGTCGMGCAACGTCATGACCTCGGCACCACTATGGCTGTCGAGGGCGCCGGTGGGTTCGTCGGCGAGGATGATGTGGCCGCCGTTCATCAAGGCGCGGGCGATGGACACCCGTTGTTGCTGGCCACCGGAGAGTTGATGCGGACGRTTGCCCGTGCGCGAGGCCAGGCCGAGGCGGTCGAGCAGGGCGGCGGCGCGGGCATGGCGTTCGACGGCTGGAGTGCCTGCGTAGATGGCCGGCATCTCGACGTTTTCCTGGGCCGAGCCGGACGGAATCAGGTGATAGCCCTGAAATACAAAACCAAAGGCTTCACGGCGCAGCCAGGCCAGTTCGTCACTGTCGAGCCCGGCAACGTTTTCCCCGGCAAAGCGGTATTCACCCGAAGTGGGGCGGTCGAGGCAGCCGAGGATGTTCATCAGCGTCGACTTGCCGGACCCGGAGGCGCCAACAATCGCCACGAACTCCCCGGCATGGATCGACAGGTCGATGCCGCGCAACACATGCACTTCGGGAGAGTCGCCGCCGCCGTAGGCTTTACGAATGTCTTGCAGCTCGATCAGGGGCGTCTGCATTCAGCCGCCACTCCCGTCGACCGGGCCGATCAGCAGGTGATCGCCTTCCTGCAAGCCATCGAGGATCTGCACCCGCAGGCGATCACTGATTCCGGTGCGCACTTCGCGCTGCTCGATGCTGCCGTTTTTGGCTACGACGTGCGCGGTCTGGTTGCCCGGTTCAGCGCCACCTTGCAATGCGGCAATGGGCGCGGTGAGGACGTTTTTCGCCTGGTCGGAAACGAAAAATACCTGCGTCGTCATTTCTGCCATCAGCGCGTTGTCGGCGTTCTCGACGTCGAGCAACACGGTGTACAGCACCACGCGCGCGCTGCCGCTTTTGCTCGAACTGGCCGGACTGCCGCCACCCTGACTGGTCTGGTCCAGTGGCTTGGGCGGTACAGGCAGAATCTGCCGCACGGTGCTGCTCCAACGACGACTGCCACCGCTCAAGGTGGTGAACCAGGCATTCATGCCGGGTTTGACGTGGCCGATGTCGGCTTCCGAAACTTCGGCCCAAACGGTCATGGGCGACAGTTTGGCGATACGCAAAATCAGCGGCGTTTGTTGCTGCGCATTCAGCGTCTGGCCGACCCGGGCATCGAGGGCGACCACGGTGCCAGACATCGGTGCGTAGATGCGGGTGTAGCCCAGTTCGGCCTGATCGCTACGCAGGCTGGCTTCCGCCTGGTGGATCTGCGCCTGGAACATGTCGATGCGCGCCTGGGTGGCGCGCAATTCGGCCTGAGCGGTTTGCACGTCTTCTTCACGGGTGGCGCCGCCGGCCTTGAGGTTCTGTTGGCGCTGGTATTTCTGCCGCGCGAGTTCGTGCAGGGCCCGTTGCTCCTGGAGCTGCGCCTTGAGGTTTTCGATGGAGAAACGCCCGGCGTCCAGTTTGGCCTGTTGCGTGGACGGGTCGATTTCTACCAGCAGCTGTCCTTCCTTGACCACGTCGCCGACCTCCACATGAATTTGGTGGATCTGTCCGGAGGCCTGAGCGCCGACATCGACATAGCGCCGCGGTTGCAGCGTGCCCAACGCCGTGACGCTGCTTTCAATATCGCCACGGCTGACGGGCGCGGTGGCGAATTTGTCGCGACCGGGCGGGATGACCTGCCAGGCGGCGACGGCGATAACGGGGATCAGACACAGTGCTACCAGCAGGGCGCGCCGGGTTTGTCGGGGACGTTTCATGCAGGGTTCCGGCCAAGGGGTATCGGCCCGTCGTTCATCCTGCGCGCAAGCAATGGCGGCAGCCGAACGCTGTCGGGGGAGTCGACAGAGACGGGGAGCTGTCCTGTAAACGAGTCATGTCGCGGGGAATTTAGGTGTCGACACATGGGGTTACACCTGTAGCTCAAGACTATTTATCGGGCAAGGCAAACCAATACTTTAAATCTACATGAGAATTACTATAAATTACGCGCCTCGAACTGCCACTATCGTGCCACTGCCTATTTCGGCGGTCGACGAGGGGGCTCAAGGATAGAAACCGCATCCCAGCGGCCGGGAGTCATGTTGGAAAACTACTATCGCGAGCTGGTGTGTTTCCTGAACGCCAAGCTAGGCAACCGCCAGGTGGCCGAAGATGTGGTGCATGACGCGTATGTGCGGGTCCTGGAGCGTTCCAGCGACACGCCCATCGAACAGCCGCGGGCGTTTCTGTATCGCACGGCCCTCAATCTGGTGATCGACGATCATCGACGCAACGCCCTGCGTCAGGTCGAATCGCTGGACGTGCTCGACACCGAAGAACGCTACTTCACGCCATCGCCGCACAACAGCCTCGATCACGGCCAACGCCTGCAAATGCTTCAGCGTGCCTTGGAGGAATTGCCACCGCTGTGTCGCGACAGTTTTCTGCTACGCAAGATCGAGGGGCTGTCCCACCCGGAGATCGCCGAACGCTTGGGCATTTCGCGGGCCTTGGTGGAAAAGCACATCGTCAATGCGATGAAGCATTGCCGGGTGCGGATGCGCCAGTGGGACGCCCATTGATCCCTGCTGGTTAAATTTTATTTCACTGTCCTCGTTCCTACTCAACAGACGACCTGCTGACCTGCCAAGGCCGGTCAGGTCACTTAGGCTTACTCCCCATCAGTTGAGGGGTTCATCCAGAGGACACTGGAAATGACACAGGCAATTGCATCGCCCATCGTTCACGACCTGATCGGCGTCGGTTTCGGCCCTTCGAACCTGGCGCTGGCCATCGCTCTGCAAGAGCGCGGGCCGAGCCAGGGCGAGCTGGATGTTCTGTTTCTCGACAAGCAGGCGGACTACCGCTGGCACGGCAACACCCTGGTGACCCAAAGCGAGTTGCAGATTTCCTTCCTCAAGGACCTGGTGACACTGCGCAATCCGACCAGCCCGTATTCCTTCGTCAACTACCTCAAGCATCACGGTCGTCTGGTGGACTTCATCAACCTTGGCACCTTCTATCCGTGCCGCATGGAATACAACGACTACCTGCGCTGGGTCGCCGCGCAATTTGCAACGCAGAGCCGTTACGGCGAAGAAGTGCTGACCATCGAGCCGGTGCTGCACAGCCAGCAAGTCGAAGCGTTGCGGGTGATTTCGCGCGATGCCCAAGGTCATCAGCATGTTCGCACCACGCGCTCAGTGGTGGTCAGTGCGGGGGGGACGCCGCGCATTCCACACGCATTCAAGTCGCTCAAGGATGACAGCCGCGTGTTCCACCACTCGCAGTATCTGGCGCAAATGGCCAGGCAACCGTGTGTGAACAACCAGCCGATGAGCATCGCGATCATTGGCGGCGGGCAGAGCGCGGCGGAAGCGTTCATCGACTTGAACGACAGCTTCCCGTCGGTGCAAGTCGACATGATCCTGCGCGGCTCTGCGCTGAAGCCGGCGGATGACAGCCCGTTCGTCAACGAAGTGTTCTCGCCGGAGTTCACCGACCTGGTGTTCCAGCAAGCCCACAGCGAGCGCGAGCGCCTGGTCAACGAGTACCACAACACCAACTATTCGGTGGTGGACATCGACCTGATCGAACGCATCTACGGCATCTTCTATCGCCAGAAAGTCTCGGGCATCGCACGTCATGCGTTCCGTACCTTGACCACCGTCGAAAAAGCCACCGCCACCGAGCACGGTATCGAACTGGCGGTGCGCAACAACGCCACCGGTGAAGTTACGGTTCGTCATTACGACGCCGTGGTGCTGGCCACCGGTTATGAGCGGCAGATGCACCGCAAACTGCTGGCGCCGCTGGAACAGTACCTGGGTGATTACGAGGTGGATCGTAACTACAAACTGATCACCGATGAGCGCTGCAAGGCCGGCATCTATATGCAGGGTTTCTGCCAGGCGAGCCATGGGTTGAGTGACACCTTGTTGTCGATCCTGCCCATTCGGGCGGATGAGATTGCCGGTTCGTTGTATGAGCATGGCAAGCATCGTGGGCATGGGCGGTCGGTGGTGGACTTGTTGTTGGCCACGGCCAGCTGAGAATTTCGGCGCCTGTGAGGCCGCCTTCGTCGGAAYGCCGCCCGGRGCCGGCTCGCTCCCCTAATGGAACTGTGTATGCAGGGCCAAAGTGGGAGCGAGCCGGCYCCGGGCGGCRTTCCGACGAAGGGGCCCTGAAGAACACTACCCAATCTGAATCCAGACCCCTTCCTGAAGCGCCCCACGATTCCCCCATCACCCGCACTTCGGTCATCCCGAAGCGGCGTTCTTGTAAGAACTTGAAATCAATTCACTCACTTTCAGATATTTCCTATAGAGGGCTCATGATGCTTTGATGAACGTGACGTTTACTTGAGCCCACAGCTCTTACTTTTTCGCGATCGTTGAATCCCATGTCCTATAAATACTGTCGAATCCTGATCGTCGAAGAACAGTACTTTCGTTGCCGAAACATCGAACAATTCCTAAGCGAACTAGGCTATTGCGGCTTCACGCTGGCGACCTCGCTCCGGGAGCTGTTGGCGTTGACTCACTACTCCTCGAAGCCGACCGAACACTTTGATCTGATGATCATCAACGGTGAGCTATTGGCGACACCGGGTATTGATCCGGTGAGGTTTTTTCAGAGCAACTCTCAGATTCGTTACGGCGTGATTCACGAATCGCGGCGCGGTCAGCCGAAGGCAGAGACAATTTACGCCAACCACCGACGCCAACCGAGCCTGATCCGCACACTGGATCGACAGATCCTTGGCATGCTGCTGGAGCCGCTCGATATTTAGGAAATTTCCGCCAAAACTTGCGACGTTTCCTAACGAGGCGGGCGCCCGATTGGAGGACACTCATCCTCCCTTCTGCCATCGCCGAGTCGATCACCATGCCCCTGCTGCCGCTCCGCGTTTTAGTACTTGAAGATCACGCTTTCCAGCGTTCAGTCGCGGTCAGGATGCTGCAAGCTCTGGGCTGTGGCGAGGTCTTTGAGGCCCGTGACGGAGCCCAGGCGCTGGCGGTGCTGCAAGCGGTCGGCCCGGTTGATGTTGCCCTGTGCGATTTGCAGATGGAGGGCATGGATGGACTGGAGTTTTTGCAGCACGTAGGTGCGACAGGGCAAGTCAAGGCGATCATCATCAGCAGTTCACTGTCCGCGGAGCTGCGCCGGGTGGTGCATCAAATGGTTGCCCTGCTTGGGCTTGAGCTATTGGGTGACGTGGGCAAGCCGTTGCCTATGCAGGGTCTGGCCGAGCTGCTGAAAAAGCCCCTCGACCGGCTGGCCACCCCGCAGTGCCCAACGACCTCCGTCACCCTGGCCAGCGAAGAGGCGGTCCGTGGTGCACTGGCCGAACAGCAATTGCAGGCCTGGTATCAACCCAAATTCAACCTGCACACCGCAGAAGTCTGTGGCGTCGAAGTGCTTTGTCGCTGGATGCACCCGACGCAGGGGGTGATCTCGCCCGCGCAATTCATCACGGTGCTGGAGCGCTACGGGTTACTCGACGAATTACTGTTTTCTCAGCTGGATCAGGCGTTAAACCTGCGGCGCCGTGCCGCAGCACAGGGTTTTTCCCTGAACATGGCGTTCAACCTGCAAGCGGTGCAATTGGCCAGCGGCGAACTGACGTCCACCATCAAGGCCATGCTGGCTCGCCACAACACCTGTGGCTCGAACCTGACGTTTGAATTGACCGAAAGCGGCCTGCTGGAAGCCCCGGCCACCAGCCTGAAAAGCCTGGTGCGCTTACGGATGATGGGGTGCCGGTTGTCGATCGATGACTTTGGTACTGGGTTTTCCTCGCTGCAACGCTTGTGTCAGCTGCCGTTTAACGAGATCAAGCTCGATGGCGGTTTCGTCCGCACACTGGAACATGAGCCGCGATGCCGGGCGGTGATCAGCAGCACCTTGGCGCTGGGCAAATCTTTGGGCATGTCGGTGGTGATAGAAGGCATCGAAACCGAAGCGCAACGCCAGCAATTGCTGGCTCTTGGATGCACTCTGGGACAGGGCTACTGGTATGCGCGACCGATGAGTGGCGAGGATTTTTTGCGCTGGCTGCAACCGCGCGACGAATCACAGATCCGGCCTTGAGCCCTCGTTGAAATCAGAAAGGGAGACCGAGCATATAGGAAAAGTCCTACATAAACCGGTATCAGGCTTCCGTAGTCTTGCGCCCCACCTTGATACCCGGCGGACTTCACTTTGACGAACAAAGCATTACGAATCCTGATTGCCGACGAGCAACACTTTCACCGGATGAAGGTCGAGCGCCTGTTCAACCATTTGGGCTACTACCGGGTGGCACCGGTTCAAAAGATTGAAGAGCTGTTGACCCTGGTCGAGTACGGTTGCGAGCCGTTAGATCTGGTGGTCATAAATGCCTCTTTGGCCGCTGGATCATTGGATCTGCGCGGGTTCTTCCTCGATAACTGCCAGGTGCGTCATACCCTGGTTTTCAACGACCAGCCTGCGCGATGGGTGCCGATGCCTTTCAGCGTAAAACAGACGATTCATGTGAGTCCTGTGGCGCTTCCTGATCTGAAGTGCATCCAGGGCCTGATGTTGAGTGTCGATCCTTCCACGTCATCTCCTGACGGTGCAATACCCGCAAATGGCGGGTTGTATCGAGGTGACCGATCGTCGGAACTGTCATTTGTGACAGGTGGTTCTCATCTCCTGGTCATGTAAGAGTTTTCGCGCAGATGCTGCGTGCATTCCGGGCTTTTCCGGCGGGCATTCGTGGCCTCATCGTCGATTTTTTGCACAGGGAGTTACCATGAAGTCAGTGCTGATTGTGGACGATCATCCGGTAGTTCGCGCCGCAGTCAAACTGGTACTTGAGCGGGAAGGTTTCAATCAGATTCATGAAGCCTCCAGCGTCGGTGAGGCATCGGCGATACTCCGTGAGCACGAAGTTAATCTGGTGATTCTGGACCTGGTGATGCCCGGCGGTAACGGGCTGGATGTTCTGACGCGAATCAAAGCCAGCAACTTGTCGTGTGTGGTGCTGGTATTCACCTCACTCGACCCGCTGTTTTTCCAGGAACGTTGCATGCGATCCGGGGCCTTGGCGTATGTCGCCAAGACCAACGTTTTGAGTCAATTGCACAAGGCCATTCACGCGTTGATGGCCGGGTACACCTATTTCGCGCAGTTGCCCAGCGTATCAATGGACGCGCTGCAGCAAAGCGAAAAACAAATGATCGACAAACTCTCCAACCGCGAGCTGACCATCCTCCAGTACCTGGCCCGGGGGACGACAAACAAGGCGACCGCCGAGGCGATGCACCTGAACCACAAGACAGTCAGCACCTACAAGACCCGTTTGATCGCAAAACTCGGCGTGAAGGCGGCCGTTCACCTGCGCGATTTTGCCATACGCAATCACTTGATCTGAGGGCGCCTGAACGTGCGAATCCTGTTGTGCGCCTTGATGTTATGCCTGGTGCCGCCGGCGCTGGCGGCCAGGGATAACCAGCCGAAGTCCTTGCAGCTGCTGGGGCGTTCGACGGTGGAGGGTTACGAGGTCCAATTGGATGAGAAGGACCGGCAATGGCTGCGCAGCAAGGGTGTCCTGCGACTTGGAGTGAGCGGGTCGGATTACCCGCCCTTCGAAGTCACGCGCAATCACGATGAGCTGGAAGGCATCACTGCCGATTACGCCCAATTGATTGCGCAACTGTTGAACATTCCCATTGAAGTTCAGCGTTATGGCACGCGGAAAGCGGCCATGGCGGCACTGAAAAACGATGGACTTGATTTACTCGGGACCTCGAACAATTTCGAAGTGGCCGACCCCGAGTTGATCCTGTCCAGCCCCTATGCGCAAGATCAGCCGATGCTGGTCACCCGACTGGACGAGCGCATGCCTGGGGATCTTGCGGGTAAACGCATTGCCATGGTCGATGACTATCTGCCGGTGCAGACGGTCGAAGCGTTTTATCCAGAGGCCAGCCTGCAACGTTATCCATCAGCGCTCGATGCACTTGGCGCGGTGGCGTACGGGCAAGATGACGTGTACCTGGGGGACCTCATCAGTGCCAATTACCTGATCAACAATAATTACCTCAATGACGTTCAGTTGATGGGGCCGTCCGGCCTCGACGCAAACCCGTTCGGATTTGCACTGGCCAGGGAAAACCTCCCTTTGAAGGACATCATCGACAAGACGTTGGCGGCGATCCCTCTGGATCAACGGGCGGCTATCGATCAGCGCTGGAGCGCCGGCAGGGTCAACAGGTTAAGTCAGTCGCGAGTCAAATTGAGCGCCAGTGAACAGTACTGGCTGGACCGTCACCCACAGGTGGATGTCGGGGTGGTCGAGGACTTTGCGCCGCTGACATTTTTCAATGCCGAGGGGCAATTCAGCGGGCTGACCGCGCAATTGCTGACGCTGATCAGCCAACGCAGCGGTTTGAACTTCAACGTGCTACGGGGCCGTTCCCTTGACCAACAGATTCAGCGACTCAAGGCTGGCGAGATCGACGTCATACCCGCCATCATCCCGGCCACAGAAGGTGTCACAGATCTGCACTTTACCAGCCCCTATATGACCAATCCGTACACGCTGGTCAGTGCCAGCACGCCCGATAGCCCCAGGTCGCTGGACGACTTGGCCGGTAAACGGCTGGCGATTTATCACAACCATCCGGTGCGCGCATTCATTCAGTCGCGGGTGCCAGGCGTGCGCATGGTGGATGTTGAAAACCCGGCGCAAGGTTTGGAATTGGTCATGAAAGGACAGGCCGACTCGGCAGTCAGTTCGTTGTTCATGACCCGTTACCTGATTTCCCGCTATTACCAGGGCCGTTTACGGATCAGAAGCACTGTGGGCGACGAACCGGCGCGCATCGCCATGGCAATGGACCGCGATGCTCCGGAATTGCAATCGATCTTGAACAAGGCGTTGCTGAGCATCTCGCCCGAAGAAATGGATGGTTTGGTCGCCCGCTGGGGCAATGATGTGGTGGTGGATGACAGCTATTGGTTGCGTCATCGTCCAGCCATCTTGCAGGCGTTTGCCGCCGCCGCCTCGATGCTCTTGCTGGCTTTAGGCTGGATCGCCTGGCAGCGCCGACAGATCCGCCAACGTCAACAGTGGTTGCAACAATTGCAGGACGCCAAGG
>NZ_JBFUKU010000175.1:0-11868 GCF_056400685.1 Pseudomonas sp. P5_A12
GCACATGGCTATGTCGAGTCCGGAAGAGCTTCGAGTCTCGCAGAAGGCATGGTAACAGCAGCCGGAATTATCACTGCGTGCAGGAGCACTGAATCTGGTGAACGGGTGCCTCAGGAAGCTCGGCAACGACTGAAGCGCCCGGCTAGTGCCAAGGTTCTGGCGAAATCATAAGGAGCAGGACATGAGTCGCACACCATTGAGTATCGAGTGTGCGCTCAACGAGGAGATCCTCCGCGTTGTGCGCGTGAAAACCAAAAAGAGAGCATTGGAAACCGTAGAASCTCCTGCAGTTAAGCGGGCAATTCGTGACATTCTGTCCCTCGAATCAAGCTTCTCTGTGCCTGCTACAGAGCGGGAGATAGAGCTCTTCACTAAGATCTATTGCCTGATGAGTAATCGCAATCGTAATTGGCTGAGTGAGTCACAGGTTGCGCTCCCGTACGCTCACATGGCGGAGCCGCGCGAGACCACGCTAAAGTCTCGGCTGAATGAAAGTCGTAGTAGCGCAGCCGCAAGTCAGCCTGAGACAGGTATAGCTTTACGCAACTATTTCCTGCAATTGTTGCAGATGTGTCTGACGCAGGAGGAGCTTGATCAATATCCTCATCTCCTCTGTCTTTTTGACAATGGCTTCTCTGAAAGCGATCAAGCTCCGGTCAAAGAGGTAGGCGCATGGTATGTACTGACCTTTTTCCAGCAAAACTTCTTTCGCGCGGAGCGCTCCGCAAGACCGCTGCCACCGCCTGGTTGCACAATTATCGACTTGTCTAAGCCAGATTACATCCTCGGAGTACACCAAAAGATCTTTAGTAGATTAGCGAGCACCCTGGCATCGAATCCCTGGCGGACTGCGATCAATACTACAGCGGCTAGTCCTGACAGCTTGTTTGCTCGAATCATCATCAACGTTGCGCTTAATCGGTTCACGCTTGAGCAATGGGCCTATGCTCGTCGAGTGACAGCTGCAGCTCCTATGCAACTTGGGCTCATAGCCGAGTTGGAGAAGCGCGCGCCGCAAGGACTTATTCATCTACTTCATGATTATGAGAAGGATGGTGTGATCGATTTTGCAGAGCTCACTGTGGCGATGCTCAGCGATCTCTTAGCGGATCGCAAGGGCGTCCTGACGCGAAATATGCTTACCCGGATCGATCAACAAGCTGATGCCATCATTGAAAGTGCTTCATTGGAGGAGTTCTCCGGAGATGATGAGATCAATCAGACATTTGAAAAGCGCCCAGCGATAACAAAGGCGATGGCTTGGCTTGCCCTCACATGGAGTTATCTCCACAAGGGCGCCTATCCTGAAGATGATCCTGCTATCCATTCTTCGACTACAAATCTGATCTCTCGGCGGTCAACCATCATCCTCAACGGCCAACACATGGTCAGCTTGAGGCGCCTAGTGTCCTCGCTGTTGATGACGCAAGCGTGGGCTCACCCTTCCGCTGAAAGAGCTCGGCTGCATGTTCAGTATGTGGGTGAAGTAAGGGCGTTGTTGATCTCCAGCCTTCAGGCGGCTTTTAAGGGAGCGTCTTTGTCTCAATGGGACAGCGTGCTGGTTGCGGAGCATCCTGCCGAACAAGTCGCTAATACCTTTTTGGCAAACGGCCTACCTGCTCGTCCCCAAAAAATAACCTTTTTGGCGAAGTGACCGAAGTGTTTTGCGCTGCGAACCGGCAAGCCATTGCGCTGTGGCCATGATGACCGTGCCGTGACGTCGGGATCGCCGTCGGCCACCATGTGTACCATCTTGTGAGGCGTGCGACGCGACCAACAAGGCAACCGGTCAGTCCTTACACCAACAGCTTTCGGCTTTCGGTACGCGGGATAAGGAATTAGCCGTCTATCTCTACCAATAGGCGTCCAGTCGCGTATTGTGAAAGGCTTCGCTAGCTTGTATAAAGCGTTTAGATTTCAAGATCCTGCACGACGTGAGCCATCAAATTGTTATCGGTTGCACCCAGATAAGGGTTCGAACCTGCCCTGGGACACCATCTATTTCATGGCGCCTTACGCAACGCAGCGGTTGAAACCTGAATGGGTTTGCGCTCCGTCAAAAAAATCAGAATGCCTTTCTGGTTAGTACCTGGTACCCGCATCGCTCACTACCTGCTGACTCGTTTCCAGAGGCTTTGACACCCATGGATGAAAAAGAGCTGTCGAGGCCGCAAGCGATCAGTTTTCGTGAGGCGTTCTGGTTCTGGTTGAAGCTCGGCTTCATCAGCTTCGGTGGGCCGGCGGGACAGATCTCGATCATGCATCAGGAGTTGGTGGAGCGGCGGCGCTGGATATCCGAGCGCAGATTCTTGCATGCCCTCAACTACTGCATGTTGCTCCCCGGGCCAGAGGCTCAGCAGTTGGCCACCTATATCGGCTGGCTGATGCATCGAACCTGGGGCGGGGTGATTGCTGGTGTGCTGTTTGTGCTGCCCTCATTGTTCATCCTGATCGCTTTGTCGTGGATGTACATCGCCTTCGGCGAAGTGCCTGTGGTGGCTGGGCTTTTCTATGGCATCAAGCCTGCCGTGACTGCCATTGTCGTGCAGGCGGCCCATCGAATCGGCTCTCGGGCATTGAAAAACAATTGGCTATGGGCGATAGCGGCCGCTTCATTCAYCGCAATCTTCGCGTTCAATGTTCCGTTCCCGTTGATCGTTCTGGGCGCCGCGCTGATCGGCTATGTTGGCGGCCGCCTGGCGCCCGAGAAGTTCAGGGTCGGTGGTCACGGCGCCGCCAAAAAGTCCTTCGGCCCGGCCTTGATCGATGACGACACCCCATCCCCGGAACATGCCCGATTCAGCTGGATGAAACTGGTCTCGCTCGCACTGATTGGCGCCGCATTGTGGGCATTGCCGATGGGGGTTTTGACCGCATTGTTTGGCTGGGAAGGCACCTTGACCCAGATGGGCTGGTTCTTTACCAAGGCGGCGCTGTTGACGTTTGGCGGGGCCTACGCGGTGTTGCCGTATGTGTATCAAGGCGCGGTGGGTCATTATGGCTGGCTGACCCCGACACAAATGATCGACGGCCTGGCGTTAGGCGAAACCACACCAGGGCCGTTGATCATGGTGGTGGCCTTCGTCGGCTTTGTCGGGGCCTATGTTTTGCAGGTGTTCGGTGCCGATCAAATGTTTCTGGCTGGGGCTGTCGCTGCCTCCCTGGTGACCTGGTTTACCTTCTTGCCCTCGTTCCTGTTCATCCTCGCGGGTGGCCCGTTGGTGGAGTCGACCCACAACGAACTCAAGTTCACCGCACCCCTCACCGCCATCACGGCAGCAGTCGTTGGTGTGATCCTCAACCTGGCGTGTTTCTTCGGCTATCACGTGCTGTGGCCGAAGGGTTTTAGCGGCAGCCTCGATTGGCCCTCTGCACTGATCGCGATTGCAGCGGCGATTGCGTTGTTCCGCTTCAAGCGAGGCGTGATTCAGGTATTGATGGCTTGTGCCGTCGTCGGCCTGGCCGTGCACTTGTTGCGATAAATGAAGTGAGAGTCAGATAACAGTCTTTGGCGGGCGTCGGGCCCGCCAGATCACCCGGTAGATGAACCCTCTCAGTCTAAAGGTAACAGTACTGTTGGCCGATAACCCGTACGGTCATGCTCTTCTTCTTAAAATTGCCTGGAAATCTTCGATGCTGTCGTATCACCAAAAGAGTTTTCTGATCGTCGATGATTTCTCGGATTTCCGCAGTTCCGTCAGATCCATGTTGCGTGAGCTGGGCGTTAAGGATGTGGATACCGCAGACACGGGTGAACAGGCGCTGCGTATGTGTTCGCAGAAGTCCTACGATTTCATTCTTCAGGATTTCCACCTTGGCGATGGCAAGAAGAACGGTCAACAGGTCCTCGAAGACCTGATGATCGAGAAGCTGATCAGCCATGAAAGTGTGTTCGTCATGGTCACCGCCGAAACCAGCCAGGCCATGGTGCTCAGTGCGCTGGAGCACGAACCTGACGCTTACCTGACCAAGCCGTTCAACCGATCTGGCCTGGCTCAGCGCCTGGAGCGTCTGGAACAGCGCAAGAATTTGCTCAAGCCGATCCTGCAAGCACTCGACCGTGGCAAGCCGCTTGAAGTGCTTAATGCCTGTATCGAGCTGTGCAGGAAAGACATCCGTTATTCGCCGCTGTGCCTGCGCTATCGTGCGGATGCGTTGCGCGACTTGAATCAGAACGAAGCACTGGAGCGCCTCTACGACAGCATCATTGCTGATCGGCCGTTGCCGTGGGCGTTTGCCGGGTTGGGCCAATTGCTGTTCAAGCGCGGCCAGGTCAGCCAGGCCAAGGGCATCTACGAAAAAGCCCTGAAGGTGTTTCCGATGATGCCGGCACTGTATGACGGTATGGCCGACGTGCTGGTGGTCKAAGGCGACACCCGAGGCGCACAGAGAGTATTGGAAGAGGCCATTCGCCTGTCGCCGCTGGCGGTGCGACGGCAAGCGCTGTTGGGCAAACTGGCGATGGCCAACGAAGATTTCGACACCGCCTCCCGGGCTTATCGCCAAGCGGTGTCCCAAGGCGCTCAGTCACGCTTCAAGGATGCGGAGAGCAATCTGGGCCTGGCTCACGCCTTGATCAGCAAAGGCAGCGAGAAAGGGCTGGATACCCGCACCCGCCTGGAAATCAACGCGACGCTCAGCCTGGTGGCCAAGGAGAACCCGAGCGACCCGGGCCTGCAGATTCGTGCACGCCTGATGAAAGCCACCAGCCTGTTGCTCAATGACGCCGAAACTGCCGAGAAACTCACCGAGCAAGCGATGATGCGCCTCGACGGCATGGAGCAATTCATGAGTGCCGAGGCGGCGCTGCTGGTGGCCAAGCAGTTGCAAATGCTTGGTCAGGCGGGTGCCGGTGCGTCGATGTTGAAAAACTGCGCGGAAATCTACGGTGACGATCCGGTGGTGATGAAGGACATCGCCAAACTGACCGACGACCCCACGATCCTCAATTCGAGCAGCGCAGCCGCCGACCTTAACCGTCAGGGCGTACGGATATACAAGACCGGCAACCTGGCGGAGGCCCGTGCGGTGTTCCGCAAAGCGCTGGCGATGCAGCCGAAAAACATCAGTATTGCCCTGAACATGGCGCAGTCGCTGCTGCACGGTACTGATACCAGTGTACCGTCGGCCGAAATCGAAGAATGTCGGGTCTGCCTGAAAATGGTTGGATTGATGCCCGATACCGACGCGCGTTATCCGCGCTATCAGAAACTGAAAATCAAGGCGTTCGGCGGATGAGCCAAGACTACCCGGCACTGGATTTTTCGACGGTGATTGCTTCCACCGTGCACGACATGAAGAACTCGCTGGCCTTGCTGATTCAGGCTCACAGCCAGTGGCTGGCCCGCTTGCCCGATCCGGCGCAGCACAGCGCGGAGCAGGGCGTCATCGAGTACGAGTTCGCGCACCTCAACGGCATGCTGGTGCAGTTGTTGGGCCTGTACAAACTGGGCGTCAATCAGCTGCCGTTGCAACCGGCCTACCATGATCTGGATGACTTTCTCGAAGCGCAGCTGGCCAGCCATCAAGAGGTGTTCGCCAGTCGCGGCATTCTCGCGACCTATGAAGTCGACCCGCTGTGCCCGCTGGGTTTCTTCGACCGCGAGTTGGTCGCCTCGGTGGTCGCCAACAGCATCAACAACGCCATTCGTTACGCGCGCGAGTCGTTGCTGATCAGCGTCAATGACGAGGGCGGCCAGTTGGTGCTGACCATCAACGACGATGGCGACGGTTATCCAGCCGAGATGATCGAGTTTCAGGATGACTATGTTCAGGGCATCAATTACAGCAGCAGTAGCACCGGCCTGGGCCTGTATTTTGCCGCGCGAATCGCCGCGCTGCACCAGCGCAATGGCGTCGGCGGAAGCACCCGGCTCAGTAATGGCGGCCCGTTGGGCGGTGGCGTGTTCAGCCTTTACCTGCCCTGACAATTCTTTATTGTGTGGCCCTGCTTGATATTCTGAACGGGCAATGTCTATTTTGTTCGGGCGTGCCACCCGTATACGTCGCCGAATGCCTACTGGCAGGACGAATTTGAGCTGCCGATAATCTTTTCGTAGCCGTGTATCTTGCAGGCTGTGCTTGAGCGTCTGAAACGTAGCCAATTGGCGAAGGAACTGTTTCGCAATGAGTTCATCGAAGGCTACGTCGCTTCGAAGTCCCTTTGAGCTGACCAGCGTCTCTGACGAACTTACCCCCTGGGAACAGCATGTTTTAGCAACCCGGGCCTGACGCTTCGCCGACTTCGGTCTATTGTTTCGATAGTCCGATCTTCACTGCAAGGAGCCGCTCGGAACGCCGATGCGCCAAATCTGGAAATCCTTTCGAGCGCTGTATTTCGCCTCGCTGATGATGTTGATCGGCTCGGGCTTGTTAAGCACCTATCTGGCCCTGCGCCTGGCCGCCGATAACGTCGACAGCCTGTGGGTCGGTGCGTTGATGGCGGCCAACTATTTCGGCCTGGTGCTGGGCGGCAAGATCGGTCACCGACTGATTGCCAGGGTCGGACATATTCGTGCGTATGCCGCGTGTGCCGGGATCGTCGGCGCGGCGGTATTGGGTCATGGGTTGACTGACTGGCTGCCGGCCTGGCTGTTCCTGCGGGTGATTGTCGGTCTGGGCATGATGTGCCAGTACATGGTCATCGAGAGCTGGCTCAACGAACAAGCCGATGCCCACAAGCGCGGCAAGGTATTTAGCGGTTACATGATCGCGTCCTATCTGGGGTTGGTACTGGGTCAGCTGATACTGGTCATGCACCCCGGTCTGGGCCTGGAACTGCTGATGCTGGTCGCTTTGTGCTTCGCCCTGTGCCTGGTGCCGGTGGCACTTACTCGACGAATTCACCCGGCGGCGTTGCACCCGGCCCCAATGGAGCCGCGGTTCTTCATCAAACGCGTGCCGCAGTCGTTGAGTACGGTGTTGGGGGCAGGGCTGATCGTGGGTTCGTTCTACGGTCTGGCGCCGTTGTATGCGTCCCAGCAGGGGTTGTCCAACGAACAGGTCGGCCTGTTCATGGGTAGCTGTATTTTCGCCGGTCTTTTGGTGCAGTGGCCGCTGGGTTGGCTGTCTGACCGCTATGACCGGGCGCTGTTGATCCGCTGTTTTGCCTTCAGCCTGGCCTTGGCAGCGTTGCCGCTGGCGATCCTCAAGACGGTACCGATTGAGGTGTTGTTCATCTCCGGGTTCCTGTGTTCGCTGGTGCAGTTCTGCCTCTATCCGTTGGCCGTGGCGTTCTCCAATGACCACGTCGAAGGTGATCGTCGAGTCTCGCTGACGGCGATGCTGCTGGTAACCTACGGCGTCGGCGCCAGCATCGGGCCGCTGGTTGCCGGGGTACTGATGAAGCTGTTCGGCAGCCAGATGCTCTATGCCTTTTTCAGTTTCTTCGCGTTGGTGCTGGTGTGGCGGATCCGCCCGAAAGCGGTCACCAATCTGCATCAGGTCGACGATGCGCCGCTGCATCACGTGGCCATGCCGGACAGTATGTCGAGTTCGCCGCTGGTGGCGTGTCTTGACCCGCGTGTCGATGAGCAGGTCGTGCAGGAACAGATGCACAGCCCGCCCCATTCGGAGCCGGATTCAGAACCGGAAGCAGATCCGACGCCACCGGAAGATCCCGACTCAGGACGCGAGCAAAGTTTTACTGAAGCCAGACCCTGACTTTTAATGCATAAAAAAACGGGCAGTCACCGCAAGGGACTGCCCGTTTTTTTATTGACGCGTCGTATCAGAAGTCGTCTTTGTCGAAGCGCCGTGCTTCACGCTGAAGCTGGTACACGAAGCGCTCGACCTGACGCTGCACCATCCCGCTCATGTTGTGAAAGCGGATGCCGGCGAAGGTGGTGGAGATCTTTTCTTCAAAGTGCAGGTGACGCAATTCCGCTGGTGTGGTCATGCTGCCGAAGGRCAGGGCGGCCGCGAAGCGGTCGTAGATCTGACCCAATTGCAATCGGCCAGTGATGTCACCGTCAAAGCGCAGTTTGCAGCCGGTGGCGGAAATATCCAGCAGCTTGYCGCTGACCGGCGATTTGAGCTTTTCACCGCCCAGTTCGACGTCAACCAGCTGCGCAAGCTTCAAGGCTGCCCGGAAGGCGTTGCGGCGCTGGTGGTAAACCACCTCGTCGGGGAGTTTGCCGCGATAGCAGCGTGTGTCGTCGGATTCGTCAATGCTCAGTGGACCGTTGCTTTCCCAGGCGATGCGCACGCCCTCATGGAAGCCTTCAACCCGAAACGATTCGCCCGCCAGCAGATAGCGTTCGCCATCGCGGGGCACCATTTCGTCCAGGGCGATCATGTCGGCGTCACGATCGACATCTACCAGGTAGCTCTGGAAACGCTGCTTGCGCTCATGGAACGTAATGACCAGCGGATCATGACTCTCTTGTAGCTGCCGAAGGTTGCCAACGATCTCCATTTGCGTGGAAAGCACCTTGGGTGGCTGCGGAGCGTCTTCCGCGTTTAAGGCATTGGACACGGTTCATCATTCTCCGGACAAAATATGGTTGCGCAGATGCTGGCATATTGCCATCATGCGGCGCACCTAGATAGAGCGAACTCATCGACAGATTCAAGCCTGACTGAGCGGGCGTGGCTTTGTTAACCCGGAGGTTGATCCGCGGGCATCGTAAAGCGCGGGTGGTTCGCCGCCGGTGAGAATCTTCAACTGATTGGCCGTGGCGGCCTGCTGAATCTGGATCGACTGACCATTATTGACATTGATTGTCTGGCACTGAGTCAGCAGGGCTGTCAGCGCGTCGCTCTGTTCCAGCAGTTGCTCGCCGACGCTTGATTGACTGGCAAGTTGCTCCAGGCCTTGGCGATTGGTGGGCAGGTTGAGGCTGGCGAGGATTTCGCTGCGTTTGCGGCCATGCTGTTCGAGCAGAATGATCATTGCTTGTTTGCGCGCCAGAATGTCTTCGAGCAGTGGCATGTCGCGACCATGCAAGGCGAGGGACTCGGATTGCAGCAATTCCAGCAAGTGTTGTGCTGGAGCAAAGTCGTCGATGATCAGTTGCAGTAAATTAGTGTCGTGCATGGCTGGCCTTGGGGTTTTAAGCGTCCAAAAGCCTGGCGCAGGCCTTGGCCTAGCGCTGGGCTTCGAAATTGAGCAGTTTGCTGGCTACACGGTTGCTGTCGACTTGATAGCTGCCATCGGCAATCGCTGCTTTCAACTCGGCCACGCGGGCGTTGTCGACGGCAGGCTGATCGCGCAGCTTGTCATTGACCTTCTGCAACTGCTGAGCCTCATTGCTGAGGTGTACCGATTCCCCGCTTTTGGCGGTACTGGCCTGTTCGGCGGGAGTATCCAGCGGCGCGGGTTTGCCGGCTTCGGCAGTGTCCTTGTTGGCACTGGTACGTGTACTGCCGGTCAGTGACGAGGAACTGTTCAAACGGCTGAAATCGATGACCATAATAAAAAACCTCTGGGAATTTGGACGCTTGCCATGTTTTCGGCTCTCCCTGCAAAAACTTTAGGCCCATTTATCAATGAGCGTGCATGCACCAGCGCATTTCCGGCGTGCGGCGCAGTTTATGAAACAGCCGCGGTCAGCGCCATATTTTCACCGATAGAGATTCCTACATGGCCACTTCCACCTGGCCCGGGGCAATAACCTGCGCCTTGATGACCCGTTGGGAGTTGAGGTTTTTCACCCGAATCTGTTCACGCAAGCCGCCATTCGACAGGGCTTCGCCCGGCATGCGCACGCTGAGCGTACCACTGCGGGCGGTAATCACCACCTGGTCGCCCTTGGTGATGACTTCGGCCTGTTCGAGGTGGACCTGCGTCAGGACCTGATCGGTGACCGTTGGGCGAGTCAGTTTCTGTCCGATTACCTGGTCCATGGAGGTGAAGTAACCCTGGTTGATCAGGCTGATATCTCGTTCGCGCAGCATAACGTCACCTTGCTCGATAAAGCCGGCTCGCTTGAGCGGTCGAGTGGTGGTGACGACGTCGCGAAACAGGCGGACTTGAGCAGGTACGAAGACAGTCCAGGGGGCGGTGCTGTCGCAACGGACCTTGACCGTGACCCGACCAATCGGGGTCGCCGGGCTCTCCAAAGTGGCTGTCAATTCCTTGTCGCACATGGGCATGCGCAGTCGCGGATCGAGCTGGTTGACCTGGATCTCATAGCGACCTTCGGTTTGACTGGACGCCAAATAGTCTTCGACAGTGAACTCAAGAAAGCCCTGAGTGACGCCGATAAGCATGTCAGGCAAGGTTACTGTGTCAGCAAGGGCAGGGTTGCCTGCGTTGAACAAGCAGACGACCGACATCGCGCAAAGCCATTGGCGAGGGATTGAGGTCGGGCGTCGAAAAAATGTCGGTTCTGTGTTCATAAGCGTTAAAAAGCAAGCGCCGTGCCGTTTTGTGATGACAGCGCGTCGCAACACACTCAAGCGTTGTGTAGGAGTCGGTGCATGGCTGGTGTTATGGATGCGGTAAACCAGCGCACGCAACTGGTAGGGCAGAATCGCCTTGAGCTGTTGTTGTTCCGTCTCGACGGCCAGCAGCTTTATGGGATCAACGTGTTCAAGGTTCGGGAAGTGCTGCAATGTCCCAAGCTCACGCTGATACCCAAATCCAGTCCTGTCGTGTGCGGTGTGGCAAGTATCCGGGGGGCGACCATTCCGATTCTTGATCTGGCGATGGCGACCGGCTCCGGCGCGTTGAAAGATCAAAGCAATCCGTTCGTGATCATCACGGAGTACAACACCAAGACCCAGGGTTTCCTGGTGCACTCGGTGGAGCGCATCGTCAACATGAACTGGGAGGAGATTCATCCGCCACCCAAGGGCACGGGACGCGATCATTACCTGACGGCTGTGACGCGGGTCGACAATCAGTTGGTCGAAATCATCGACGTCGAAAAAGTGCTGGCGGAAGTCGCACCGACACCGGACGCGATTTCGGTGGGTGTGGTCGATGTCGAAACCCGGCATAAGGCCTTGTCCTTGAAGGTCTTGACGGTCGATGACTCCTCCGTGGCGCGCAAACAGGTGACCCGTTGCCTGCAAACCGTCGGCGTTGAAGTGGTGGCGTTGAACGACGGCAAACAAGCGCTGGATTACCTGCTCAAGCTGGTCGACGAAGGGAAAAAGCCGGAAGAAGAGTTCCTGATGATGATTTCCGACATCGAGATGCCGGAGATGGACGGATACACGCTGACGGCCGAGATCCGCAACGACCCACGCATGCAAAAGCTGCATATCATCCTGCATACTTCGTTGTCGGGGGTTTTCAATCAGGCGATGGTCAAGAAAGTCGGTGCCGATGATTTTCTCGCAAAGTTCCGTCCTGATGACCTGGCATCCCGGGTAGTCGACCGGATCAAAGCAGCAGACATCAGCTAGGGGTCTTCTGCCCCTGTTGGTTCACACGATTTAAGAGGCGGCATCTTTGTCTACGGGTAATTTGGATTTCGAACAGTTCCGGGTCTTCCTGGAAAAAGCCTGTGGCATTTTGCTCGGTGAAAACAAGCAGTACCTGGTCTCGAGCCGTCTCAACAAACTGATGGAACAGCAGGGCATCAAGTCGCTGGGTGAGCTGGTCCAGCGCATTCAGACCCAGCCACGCAGCGGTTTGCGCGAGAGGGTGGTGGATGCCATGACCACCAACGAAACCTTGTGGTTTCGTGACACCTATCCCTTTGACGTGTTGAAGAACAAGGTGTTGCCGCAAGCCATCAAGGCTGCACCCGGTCAGCGCTTGCGGATCTGGTCGGCGGCGTGTTCGTCAGGTCAGGAGCCGTATTCGCTGTCGATGTCCATCGATGAATTCGAACGCATGAACCTGGGCCAATTGAAGATGGGCGCGCAGATTGTGGCCACCGATCTTTCCGGCACCATGCTGGCCAACTGCAAGAC
>NZ_JBFUKU010000176.1:0-11837 GCF_056400685.1 Pseudomonas sp. P5_A12
CCGGAAGGAAAGCATCAGGCAATAAAAAGCCGACCCATAAAATGGGTCGGCTTGATAATAATCCCGAGGGATTATTACTTGCGGCTAGCTTTGTCCAGCATACGCAGAGCACGCTCGTTAGCTTCGTCAGCAGTCTGTTGTGCTTTTTGAGCAGCAGCCAGAGCTTCATCAGCTTTACGGTAAGCTTCGTCTGCACGAGCTTGGGAGCGAGCAGCTGCGTCTTCAGTAGCGGTCAGACGTGCTTCGGTTTCTTTCGATGTGCTGCTGCAACCGGTAGCCAGAACTGCGGCGARGGCCAGAGCAGAGAATTTCAGAACGTTGTTCATCGTGTTCCCCTTCAAGGACTTTCTATTAATTTAGCTGTCTCCTCAGAGTGAGGAAATAGCCGGCGTACATACTACTCATTACTACTCGTAAGTAAACTGACGTAAAGCACTAAGCAAAAAAAATTGTAGGCGTTGATTCTTTTTCGAGCAACTTTTAACTGCATTGTTTAAAAAATATCCAGCTACGAGGCCCGAGATGAGCGAGCCGGCGAGGAAAAGTTCCGCGCACTCACGGCGTTTTTTCCAGTCTTGGCTAAAGTCTGGCTAAATGAATTCGTTCATACTTTTGTTCGAATTTTGCACAGCCGCTCTCATAATCTTTATCCATGTAGAGGTGACTTTAAGAGAACGGGTTCGTCTTATGTCTCAACATCCGGCAATGTTCAGGCTATCGACCCGCAAAGACCGTCGGTCGAGCCGTCCCTGCGTACCCTGGAGCAGCACCCGCTGGCTGAGCATGATGACGAGCGTACCTTGAGCATTTCTGCCAATGGTGCCTACTATTTGTTACGTGTTCGGTTGCGCGAGATCGGTGCAGTTCTTCTCGGTGTCCATTCAGGCACGGGGTGGCGTAGATGTTCCTTCGCCGGAAAAACATCGGTAAGGTAGCGGTCAGATTTCAAGACCCGCGAGGAGTAGTGATGAGCGAGGCGTTGTCCATCCACCATGACCAGGCTGGTCATCAGTTCGAGACCACTGTGGACGGTCATCGTGCCTACCTGACCTATATGGATCTGGGGAAACAGACCCTGGATATCTATCGCACCTTTGTGCCCAACGCATTGCGTGGTCGCGGCATTGCCGCCGCCTTGACCGAGAAGGCGCTGGAGTACGCTGACGAAATGGGTTACACCGTCATTCCATCGTGCTCTTACGTCGAGCGCTACATGGAACGTCACCAGCGGCACGCCGCCAAGCTGTGACCAAAACGAACGCATAAAAAAACGCCAGGTTTAAGCCTGGCGTTTTTGTGTGCGCTAAACGGTGATCAGGTGCGATCGCGTTTTGGCAGCACGTCCTTGAGCTTGGCATGCATGCTGCGCAAGGTGTTTTCGGTGGCGGACCAATCGATGCAGGCGTCGGTGATCGACACGCCGTATTGCAGGTCGGCGAGGTCTTTCGGGATGGCCTGGGAGCCCCAGTTCAGGTGACTCTCGACCATCAAGCCGATGATCGACTGGTTGCCTTCCAGAATCTGGTTGGCAACGTTCTCCATCACCAGCGGTTGCAGGGCCGGGTCCTTGTTGGAGTTGGCGTGGCTGCAATCGACCATGATGTTCGGCTTGATCTTCGCCTTGTTCAGCGCTTGCTCGCAGAGCGCGACGCTGACCGAGTCATAGTTCGGCTTGCCGTTGCCGCCGCGCAGTACCACGTGGCCGTAAGCGTTGCCTTTGGTGGTGACTATCGACACGCCACCTTCCTGGTTGATGCCCAGGAAACGGTGCGGGCTGGAAACCGATTGCAGGGCGTTGATCGCCACTGTCAGGCCGCCGTCGGTACCGTTCTTGAAGCCGACTGCCGAGGACAGGCCGGAAGCCATTTCGCGGTGAGTCTGGGATTCGGTGGTACGCGCACCGATGGCCGACCAGCTGATCAGGTCCTGCAGATACTGCGGGGAGATCGGGTCGAGGGCTTCGGTCGCGGTCGGCAGGCCCATCTCGGCCAGGTCCAGCAACAATTGACGACCAATATGCAGACCGTCCTGGATCTTGAACGAGTCGTCCAGATACGGGTCGTTGATCAAGCCTTTCCAGCCGACGGTGGTGCGTGGCTTCTCGAAATACACGCGCATGACCAGATACAGGGTATCGGCCACTTCGGCGGCGAGAACCTTCAGGCGATCGGCGTATTCGTGGGCAGCCTTGATGTCGTGGATCGAGCAAGGCCCGATGACGACGAACAGGCGGTGGTCGGTGCCATCCAGGATATTGCGAATGACTTCGCGGCCCTTGGTGACGGTGCGCAGGGCGGCGTCGCTCAGAGGGATATCACGCTTGAGCTGATCAGGAGTGATCAGCGTCTCGTTGGAGGCGACGTTTAGGTCGTTGATCGGTAAATCAGCCATCGTTTACTCGTCAGGTCACGGGTGCCGGCCGCCAGCGAACCCGCGCGGCGGAGCACAGCAAATTAAGCGCGTCGGGGACCCGAACCTTAGCGCGTTACGCGCCTGCTCGACAATGGGCACACGCCTGTTTAATCCGGCACAGCCTGTGCAAATGCCTTTCGCACCGTGTCGTGAGAGAACTCGTCGGCATGCTCCTGGACCCATTCGAGGGCCAGCGCCTGAATATCCTGCAAGTCTTCGTGCGCGTCGTGCAGGCGACAGTAGCGTTCGATCTGGCATACCTGCTCGCTCATCCGGGCACTGAACAGCATCTGTTCGTCCACAAAGGCAATGCCCACCAGATAGCCGTGTTTACGCCGCAGACACCAGGCTACGTAGCCCAGATAACGCATGTCGGGGTTCAAGGTCGGCATGCGCACTTCCAGCGCAGTACCATGGCGCCAGGCCCGGTGATAATTGCAAGCCATGCCCCCGAGGCTGATAGTGTGCAAGCGCTGGCGCGAGATGCACTCATGTTTCAGTAACGTTAATTCGACGGGCACATCGTCAGGATGAGGAATAAAACGTCCCATGAACACGGACTCCCTGTGTCGGCCATCTGACATTGATTCCCGAAGTATAGTGGTCGAATTGGAACTGACCGATTTCGATGCCGACCAACGGCTGCTGGCAATGAGCGGTGTATCCCTGGTGATTTTCACCAGTGTCGGCTGTGCCAGTTGCCGATTTGCCCGTGAACAATTGCCCAGGCTCGATCTGACGGTTGATCGGCTGTGCTGGATCGATGCCGGGAACAATGGCGGGCTCGTCGAGCGTTATCAGGTCTTTCATTTGCCGGCGCTGTTTTTGGTGCGCAACGGTGAGTTTTTCGGGGTACTAAACTCGCGTCTGACCGGCATCGAGCTCAATGAAGCGATCGGTCGGGCGCTGATAAGAACAGCAGAGGAGTTGCCATGATGGGCACAGTCACCAAGCCGACAATCGGCATAATCGGAACCGGCGCAATCGGCGGGTTCTACGGGATGATGCTGGCGCGTGCCGGCTTCGATGTGCACTTCTTGCTGCGCAGTGAATTTTCAGCGGTGGCCGAGCGCGGGTTGCAACTCGACAGCGCGGTGCATGGTGCGTTGACGCTGAACCCGGTTCAGGCTTATTCGTGCGCTGAAGACATGCCCGCCTGCGACTGGTTGCTGGTCGGCGCCAAAACCACCAGCAATGCGGACCTGGCGCCCGCCATCATTCAGGCGGCCGCACCGAACGCCAAAGTGCTGGTATTGCAAAATGGCCTGGACGTTGAAGACAGTCTGCGCGAGTTGCTCCCCGATTCGTTGCACCTGCTGGGCGGGCTGTGTTTTATCTGCGTCCATCGCACTGGTCCCGGGGAAATTACCCATCAGGCGCTCGGCGCGGTCAACATCGGCTATCACAGTGGCCTCGCTGCTGATGAGCAGGCGCGCATGGCGATTGTTGAGGAAGGCGCCGGGTTATTCCACAGCGCCGGTATCGATTCGCAGGCCATGCTGGATCTGCACCAGGCGCGTTGGCAAAAACTGGTCTGGAATGTCCCGTACAACGGTCTGTCGGTTCTGCTGGGGGCAAGCACCACACCATTGATGGCCGACGCTGACAGCCGGGAATTGATCAAGGCATTGATGGCCGAAGTCGTTCAGGGGGCGATCGCCTGCGGTCACGACATACCGGCCGGTTATGCCGACCATCTGTTCATGATGACTGAAAGAATGCCGGACTACTGGCCGAGCATGTACCACGATTTCCTGTACAAGCGTCCGCTGGAATTGGCCGCGATTTATGCGCGGCCCTTGGCGGCGGCCAAAGCGGCGGGATGCCAATTGCCGCTGATTGAAGCGTTGTATCGCAGTCTGGGTTTCATCGATCGACGCAACAGGTAAGCCGATCTACCTGAGGGGGAAGAGCATGGCAAAGACTATCGACGACAAACTGGTGCTGGCGATTTCTTCGCGAGCACTGTTCGACCTGAGCGAAAGCCACAAGGTGTATCTGTCGAGCGGCGTCGAAGCCTACCGGCAATATCAGATTGAGCACGAAGACGAAATCCTCGAACCCGGTGATGCCTTCCCGCTGGTGCAGAAACTCCTGAACCTCAATACCCGCCTCGGTCGAGCGCGGGTCGAAGTGATCCTGGTGTCGCGCAACAGCGCTGATACCGGCCTGCGGGTGTTTAACTCGATTCACCACTATGGGCTGGCGATTTCCCGTGCGGCGTTTGTCGGCGGGCGCAGTCCCTATCCGTATCTCAAGGCCTTTGGCTGTGACCTGTTTTTGTCGACGCATGCCGACGATGTGCGCAGTGCACTGGACGCCGGTTTCGCGGCGGCGACCATTCTGTCTGGCGGTGCCAGCCGCGCGGCCAGTGATGAATTGCGGATTGCCTTCGACGGTGATGCGGTGCTGTTTTCCGACGAATCGGAGCGGGTCTACCAATCCGGTGGCCTGGAAGCGTTTCAGGCCAGCGAGCGTGAGGCCGCCCGCGAGCCGTTGCGCGGAGGGCCGTTCAAGGGCTTCCTCGCCGCCCTCAACCTGTTGCAGCGTGAGTTTCCCGACGACGACTGCCCGATCCGTACGGCGTTGGTGACAGCGCGTTCGGCGCCGGCCCATGAGCGAGTGATTCGTACGTTGCGTGAATGGGATATTCGTCTGGACGAATCGCTGTTTCTCGGTGGCCTGACCAAATCCGCCTTTCTCGAAGCGTTTGCCGCCGACGTGTTTTTCGACGATCAGGCCGGCCATTGCGAGTTGGCCCGCGAAGTCGTCGCTACCGGCCACGTACCGCACGGCATAAGCAACGAGCAAAAGGTTTAAGCCCGCCGTTCAATGCGTTACGCAAAGCGTCGTATTCGCCAAGGCACTGCTAAGCTGAATCAAATCTCCGCCATGTTGGCTTGCGAGGAGATCCTATGATTCAGTCGATGCTGTATGCCACTGACCTTGGCCTATATGCACCGTTGGTGATGCAGCACGCCTTGGCCCTGGCGCGGACATTCAATGCCGACTTGTATGTGGTGCACGCGGTTGAGCCCATGGGGTTGTTTGCCGAATCGGTGCTTCAGAGTTACCTCGATGAGCAGGCGTTGAACGAGTTTCACAGTCAGGGCCTGAGCACGGTGATTGCCAATATCGAGCAGCGGGTGCTCGACAGCTTTCGTGAAGAGCTGGGGGGAGAAGGGGAGCAGGACCTGGCGCGGATTAAAGCGGTGAGGGTGCTTCAGGGCGATCCGTCGCAGGTGATTCTCGACCAGGCGGAGAAACTCTCCGTGGATTTGTTGATCGTAGGGAGTCATAGCCACGGTGCCGGCGCGGAAACGCCTTTGGGCAGGACAGCAGCACGCGTGTTGCAGCTGTCTCGGGTGCCGGTCTATCTGGTGCCGCTGGTTGAGCGGCGCCGGCAGGGTGATCGCTAGAATACAATTAGTAGCAATTCGATAAAAAAGTTCTAGATTTATTCTTCAAACCATTAATATAGTTATATACCGTCGCTGATGCCCGTGGCGTCTACCTGCTTTGAGGGATTCATATGAAGCTTCAACAATTGCGCTACATCTGGGAAGTGGCGCACCACGACCTCAACGTTTCCGCTACTGCCCAAAGCCTTTACACCTCGCAACCGGGTATCAGTAAGCAGATCCGTCTGCTGGAAGACGAATTGGGGGTCGAGGTTTTCGCCCGCAGCGGCAAGCACCTGACACGCGTCACCCCGGCCGGCGAGCGCATCATCACCACCGCCGGCGAGATTCTGCGCAAGGTTGAAAGCATCAAGCAGATCGCCCAGGAATTCTCAAACGAGAAAAAGGGCACCCTGTCGATCGCCACCACGCATACCCAGGCACGTTATGCGTTGCCACCGGTGATCAGCAATTTCATCAAGCAATACCCGGACGTTGCCCTGCACATGCACCAGGGTTCGCCGATGCAAATCGCTGAAATGGCCGCTGATGGCACCGTGGATTTCGCCATTGCCACTGAAGCGCTGGAGTTGTTCGGCGACCTGGTGATGATGCCGTGCTACCGCTGGAACCGTTGCGTAGTCGTGCCTCAAGGGCACCCGCTGACCAAACTGTCGACGCTGACCCTCGAAGCCCTGGCCGAATACCCGATCGTGACTTACGTATTCGGTTTCACCGGTCGTTCGAAGCTCGACGAAGCGTTCAGCCATCGCGGCCTGACGCCTAAAGTGGTGTTCACCGCCGCCGACGCCGACGTGATCAAAACCTACGTTCGTCTGGGCCTGGGCGTGGGTATCGTGGCGAAAATGGCGGTCGACGCCAAACTCGATAGCGACCTGGTGGTGCTCGATGCCAGCGAGCTGTTCGAGTCCAGCATTACCAAAATCGGCTTCCGTCGCGGCACCTTCCTGCGTGGTTTCATGTGCGACTTCATCGAGAAGTTTGCCCCGCACCTGACCCGCGAAGTCATGGCCAAAGCCATTCAGTGCCACAACAAGCAGGAACTGGAAGAGCTGTTCGACGGCGTCGAACTGCCGGTGCACTAATGGGTGTCCTGCCTCGCAAATACTGTTCCTTTTTGACCGCGTCTGTTGCCGTCATGCTGCGTTGCCGCTTCTCGCCATAGCGGGCTATGACTCGTCGCGGCGCCTTGCATGACGACAACAACCACTCGTCAAAAGAGGAACGTATTCGTGAGGCAGGACACCTTGTTCTAGATCACCTCGGTAACAGAAAACTGTTGCCGAGTGCCCGCCACCAGAATCTCCACTTCATCCCCTTCGAACTTGCCCAGCAGGCTTTTGCCTAGCGGCGAGCGCGGGGTGATGACGGTAATCCATTGCCCCACCAGATCGACCTTCAGGCCGGCTGCATCGGGGGCCAGAAACAGCCATTGCTCGCGGCCCTTTTCGTCTTCCAGGCCTAGCAATGCACCGACTTCAATGCCGCGCTGATCGTCATAAGGCCGCATAGTCAGATTCTGGCACAGCGTCAGTGACTGCCTGATCTCTTCCACCCGCCTGGCCTGTCCGGCCGCCAGATAGGAGGCCTCCAGCCCCAGGGTGTCGTACTTGTTTTCGGCAATGTTTTCTTCGTGGGTCGCGGTTTCGTAAGCGGTTTGCGCGGCACGCTCGGCGATGTCGAGATCGATCCGCAGCTTGTCGAGAATCAATTGGTGGACGGTCTGTTTGTTCATGATCAATCGCAGAATTGCAGGACATTGGCGCGGCTTTTTTCGCTCGGCGCCGTGTGGTCCTGCTGCAGCCAGAACTGGCATTTTGGATTGGACTGGTTGCGGCTGCTGCTACGGGCCTGATCCATTCCTACCTGCTGCTCGTTCTTGCGCAGGTTCTCTTCGTACTGTTCGAATATCGGGCTCTGCGCTGGAATATCAGGCCGCGGCTGCTCCACCTCAACCACCGGCGGCTTGGCCAGTTGCTCCACGGCGGCCGCCACCGGTGCCAATTGCTCTTTGAAAAACAGCACAGAGGCGAGCCAGCAGGTCAGTGCGATAGCGAGAAATCCCAGCCACACACCGAGGGCAATGCTGCCGGTCAGTTGCATGGCGTTGAGCTGGAAGGGCAATGGGTGGTGCGGGTTGGGACGGTCGGACATGGTTGCCTCCTGGCGGATGGTTTCAGGCATGTGGCGATTGTCGCACGAAGATTAATCGCCGTCGGCTCTTCTGCACGAGGTAATTTATGCGGACAATCGGCGCCTTTGCCAACGGGAACCTGGAATGCCTGAACTGCCTCAAGTGAAAAGCCGCTGGCGCTGGGATATTTTTTGCACCGTTGTCGATAACTTTGGCGACATCGGCGTGACCTGGCGACTGGCTCGACAACTGGTGGCCGAGCACGCCATTGACATACGTTTGTGGGTCGATGACCTGCGCGCCTTCGAGCGGCTGTGTCCCCAGATTGATATCCATGCCGCGCAGCAATGGCATGCCGGTGTTGAAGTGCGCCAATGGCCAACCGAGTGGCTGGCCACCGAAGCGGCGGACGTGGTGATCGCCGCGTTCGCCTGCCAGTTGCCGAGTGCCTACATGGACGCCATGGCCGCGCGGGAGCAACCGCCGCTGTGGATGAACCTTGATTACTTGAGCGCCGAGGACTGGGTAGTCGGCTGTCACGGATTGCCGTCGGTCAAATACAAAACGGTGCAGAAGTACTTCTTCTTCCCGGGGTTCCAGAGGGGCACCGGTGGTTTGTTGCGTGAGAGCGGATTGCTGGAGCGACGTCGGCAGTTTCAGCAAAGTCCCGAGGCTCAGCGAACATTCCTTCAAGGGTTGGGCATTGATCCTGCCCCGAATGCGCAATTGATCTCGCTGTTTGCCTATGAGAATGCTGGCTTGTCGAGTTGGCTGGATGTGCTGGCCGCCGATTCGACGCCCACGCATGTGCTGGTGCCCGAAGGGCGGATTCTCGGCGATGTCGAGCGTTGGCTCGGCGTTGAAGAATTAGCCGCGGGGGCGCGGCATGTCCGTGACGGCTTGACCGTCCAAGTGCTGCCGTTCGTCCGACAGGATCAATACGATCAGTTGCTCTGGTGCTGCGATTTCAACGCCGTGCGCGGTGAAGATTCATTTGTCCGCGCCCAATGGGCGGGCCGGCCAATGCTCTGGCACATCTATCAGCAGGAGGAAGACATCCATCTGGACAAGCTCGATGCGTTCCTCGCGCTGTATACAAAAGGCCTGTCCGGGCCTGCCAGCCAGGCGATCAGCGGTCTTTGGCATGCATGGAATGCCGGGCATGATATGTCCGACCACTGGCGCACGGCCCGCAAACACTGGCCGGAGCTGCAAAAACACGCCGAGGCGTGGTGTCTGGAACAAGCCTTGCAGGCCGATCTTGCCGCGGCGCTGGTACAGTTTTATGTAAATTGGATATGATACGCGGCCTAGATTTTTGTAAATCCCATCCAAATTCGGATATTCGCAATGAAAACTGGTAAAGAACTGAAACCCGGTACCGTGATCCGTCTCGAAAACGATCCTTGGCTGGTTCAGAAAGCTGAATTCACCAAATCCGGTCGTAACAGCGCGATCATGAAGACCAAGCTGAAAAACCTGCTGACCGGTTACAAGACCGAGATCGTTTACAGCGCCGACGACAAACTGGACGACGTAATCCTCGACCGCAAAGAAGCGACCCTGTCCTTCATCAGCGGCGACACCTACACGTTCATGGACACCACTGACTACACCATGTACGAGCTGAACGCTGAAGACATCGAAGCCGTTCTGCCTTTCGTTGAAGAAGGCATGACCGATGTTTGCGAAGCGATCTTCTTCGAAGAGCGTCTGGTTTCCGTAGAACTGCCGACCACTATCGTGCGCGTAGTTGACTACACCGAAGGTTCGGCTCGCGGCGACACTTCCGGCAAGGTGATGAAGCCTGCCAAGCTGGCCAACGGTACTGAGCTGCAGGTTGCTGACTTCATCGAAATCGGTGACAAGATCGAGATCGATACCCGCGAAGGCGGTTCCTACAAAGGCCGTGCTAAATAAGCACTGCTTGAGTAATGAAAAAGCCCGACCATTGAGTCGGGCTTTTTTGTGCCTGCGTAACGTGCGAACGATGCAAATCCCCTGTGGGAGCGGGCTTGCTCGCGAAAGCGGTGTGTCAGTCGACAAAAATGTTGACTGAAGTATCGCCTTCGCGAGCAAGCTCGCTCCCACATTTGAACTGCGTTATTTCTTCAAGTGTTGTTTCAGTTCCTCAGAAGCTTGCAGCATCGCCGAACGCACCGCTGGCACCTGGCTCACCACGTTGAGCAAACCATAATCGTGGATCATGCCGTTGTAGCGAACCGCCGTCACCGGTACCCCGGCCTCATCGAGCTTGCGCGCATAGGCTTCACCCTCATCGCGCAGAACGTCAGCGCCCGCCGTCTGCACCAGCGCGGGTGGCAAGCCCTTCAGTTGGGCGGTGGTTGCCCGCAGTGGTGAGGCGTAGATCTCGTTACGCTGATTGGCATCGGTGGTGTAGTTGTCCCAGAACCACTTCATCATGTTTTTGGTGAGGAAGTGCCCCTCGGCAAACTGGTTGTAAGACGCCGTTTCGAAGTTCGCATCCGTCACCGGCCACAACAGCACCTGGAACTTGATCGCCGGCGTACCCTTGTCTTTGGCCATCAGCGCAACGACTGCCGCCATGTTGCCACCGACACTATTGCCGGCCACGGCCAGACGTTTGCCATCAACGTTGATCTCTTTACCGTGCTCGGCCACCCATTGGGTCGCCGCATACGCCTGGTTGATCGCCACCGGGTAATGCGCTTCCGGCGACGGGGTGTAATTGACGAACACAGCCGCCGCCCCCGAACCCACCACCAGGTCACGAACCAATCGCTCGTGGGTCGGGAAGTCGCCCAATACCCAGCCACCCCCGTGGAAAAACATGAACACTGGCAGTTCGCCCTTGACCCCGGCCGGCCGGACGATGGTCAGGCTGAGCGGCTGGCCATCGACTCGAATGGTCTTCTCGCTGACATCAACTTTTGGCAGCGTCAGTTTCACTCCGGCTTGCGCACCCACCAATACGGCGCGGGCGTCTTTGGGGGAAAGCTGTTCCAACGGCTTGCCGGTGCCGGCATTCAGAGCGTCGAGAAATGCCTGGGTGTTGTGTTCAACACCGTCGCCGGCGAACGCGTTGCCAATGGACAGGGCGAGAAGGGTGCCGGTCAAGACTTTGCTGAAAGTGTTCATGTGCGTTTCCTGTTCGGGCCTAGTGATCAGCAGTTAGACGGTGACGTGCAGGCGCACATCGACGTTGCCACGGGTGGCGTTGGAGTACGGGCAGACCTGGTGGGCGGCGTCGACCAGGGTTTGCGCGTCGGCTTGTTCAAGGCCTGGCAGGCTGATGTGCAGGTCGATGTCCAGACCGAAACCGCCAGGGATTTGGCCGATGCCGACATGCGCGGTGATCGAGGCGTCGTTGGGGATGGAGCGCTTGGTCTGGYTGGCGACGAATTTCAGGGCGCCGATGAAGCAGGCAGAGTAACCGGCTGCGAACAGTTGCTCAGGGTTGGTTGCTGCACCGCCCGCACCACCGAGTTCTTTCGGGGTGGCGAGTTTGACGTCGAGGATGTTGTCACTGGAAACAGCACGACCATCACGGCCACCGGTGGAAGTTGCGATTGCGGTGTAGAGAGTTTGCATGGTGTGAGCCTCATTTAGTTTAGGTGTTTTGCGCTAAATATTTGCGCGCTAAGTAAGTGCGAGGTGAATGTAGCGCGCAAATAGTTAGCGCGCAAGATAAATTTTTGAAAAAGCTTTGCCTGAAATTCGGGTGGGTGATGTGATGGGTTGAGCTAGAGCGGTTGAAGCGGGATTTTCAGGACTGAAAATTTTTCGGGGGAGGGGCGAACGAGGCCGAAAGCACACAGCAAAACAAATGTGGGAGCGAGCCTGCTCGCGATAGCGGTGTGACAGACGGAAAAATGGTTGACTGACAC
>NZ_JBFUKU010000177.1:0-11797 GCF_056400685.1 Pseudomonas sp. P5_A12
GGAGCACGCAGGGCCAGAGCGCAACTCTGGCCCGAAAGGATCAGATCAGGTGGTCTTGGCGAAGCCGCCATCGATGACAATGGTTTCGCCGGTGACAAAGTGCATGTGCTCGATCAGGGTCAGCACCACTTCAGCTACGTCAGGCATGGTCACACAGCGCTGCAAGGGCGTGGCGCGCGCGCGACGGGTCATCAACTTGTCGTAGTTGTCGCCCAGCATCCATTCCATCCACTCCCCTTCCATCCAGCCCGGGGCGATTGCATTGACGCGTACCTTGGGGCCCAGTGCGTTGGCCAAGGTCTGAGTCATGCTGATGACGGCCGCCTTGGACGCCGAATACGGCAGCGGCTGGGCACCGGGGCGCATGCCCACAATCGAGGCGGTGTTGACCATGCACGGCCGGGGTGCCTCGAACAACAGGGCCTTGGTGTGCTTGGCGATCAGGAACAGGCCGCGCACGTTCACTGCAAATACCCGATCCCAATCTTCCACTTCTATCTCGTCGAACTTTTTCGGTGGCGTATCGATGGACACGCCGGCGTTGCTGCAGACGACGTCCAAGTGGCTGTACTGCTCACGGATGGCGGCGACCATGGCTTTGACACTGTCCTCATTCGACACGTCGCACTGCAGCAACATCGTCCGCGCCCCAGCTGCCTCGCAGGCTTGAACCGTGGATCTGGCCGAGGCTTCGCTGCGGCTGTAGTTGACGATCACGTCATAGCCGGCCTTGGCCAGTGCCACGGCCACGGTGGCGCCAATGCCGGATGCGGAACCTGTGACCAGAGCGACTTTTTTGGATTGGGACATGTTCAACCTCGTTATTGTTTTTAAAAGAACATGTTCATTTTTAGACATGATCATATTATTTGTCAAGGCCCGGACCATCACTTAAGATGAGGCCTCTCAAACCCCGACAAAATCAGAAAAATCAAAGGTCTGACATGAACGTAAAATCGAATGCCCCGCTGGGTTTGCGCGAACGAAACAAGCTCGACAAATTCCTGCGAATCCGTGCAGCGTCGAAAAAACTCTTCACCGAGAACGGCTTTGAGCCGACCACAACGCGGCAAATCGCCCAAGAAGCAGACGTAGGTCTGTCGACGCTTTTTCTTTACGCCACCGACAAGCGCGACCTACTGTTTCTGGTGTTCAACGACGATCTTGATGAACTGACCACACGGGCTTTTGCCGACTGCCTCGCCGATCGGCCGCTGCTGGAGAATCTGCGCAATGCACTGCGGCATTTCTTCGTGTTTTACGGGCAAGACAAGGTGATCTCACGGGACCTGACCCGAGAGATCACCTTCTATACAACGGGGATGCAGAGCGAGCGCTTCCAGGCGACCCGAGCGCGTACCATCGATTCGATCTCGACCCTGCTCGGCCATGCTCGAGCCCAGGGGGAAGTGCGCTGCCAGGAAGACGACAGCATGATCGCCAAGACCATGTTCTATCTATTGGCAGCGGAGATTCGCATGTGGTTAGCGGACGACTCGCAAGATCCGGAAGATGGTCTCAATGAACTGATGAAGCGCTTGAGCCTGATAATGCATGGTTTGCAGGCGAGCTGACCTCGGGGGCCTTCTGCTCCGCTTGGAGATTCGGATAACGACCCACACAGAGCATCAGTACACAGGCCACCACCATGCAGCAGGCGAACAACAGCAGGACGGCGTCGTAACTGCCATATAGCGTCTGGCCAACGCCCATCAACAGCGGCCCAAAGGCGGTGCCCAAACAGAACAGTCCGAATAGGTAACCGTAGATTTCACCAAAGGCGCGCAAACCGAAATAACGAGCGATCAGGTAGGCAATCAGGTCCACCTCCGCGCCGACACCCAGGCCAATCAAGGCAGCGCAAAACATTGCCGTGCTGCCGGTGGCGCCGCTGTAGAGCAAGAGGATGCCGATCACCGGGCCGATGAAGAAAAACACGGTAACAAAAGGTGCGAAAAGATAATCGAGCAAGTACCCCGCGCCCACGCGGCCGACGATCAGCGCGATGCCAATGATCGAGGCGATGCGAGCGGCTTCGCCGGCCGGTATACCGCGATCGGTGAGTAATGGCACGAAGTGCACCGAGCAGCCGTTGATCGCCAGAGCCGCCAGGAAAAACGCGGCACCGATCAGCCAGAACGTGCGGCTGCGCAGCGCCTGCCCCACACTCAAGCCAACCTTGTCCGGTGAATGAGGCAGGCCATCCGCGGTGGGCTGGTTGTCTGGGAAAAGCCCCAGATCAGCAGGCTTGTTCTGAAGTTTGCAGGCCACGCCACCGGCGCCGAGTACAATCACCAAGCCCATCACCGCATACGCCAAGCGCCAGCCCAATGCGGCCACGGCATGCTGCGCCAGCATGGGCAGTAACGCAGCACCGATGCCTATACCCGCCATGCTCAAGCCAAGGGCCAGGCCACGGCGGCGGATGAACCAGCAACTCACTGCCATGGCATAAGGCGTGGGTGTGCCGCCGGTGGATAACAGGCCAATCACGCTAAACGCCAGATAGAAAAGTACTAGATTGGCAGGCAAGAGGCCTAGCGACATGATCCCTACGCCGAACAACAGCAAGGCCGGAATTGCCACCTGGCGCGCGCCCTTGCGATCAATAAGCCGACCAATCCAGGGAGTGCACAACGCGGCCGTGAGGATAGCAATGGTCAAGCCCAGCGACACTTGAGAGCGGCTCCAGCCGAACTCGGCGCCCAAGGGTTTCATGAAAATGCCGAAGGTAAATACCAGAACGGGGCCTTGGCTGATGATCATCCCCATGATCGATGCGATCACGACCCACCAGCCGTAAAACATGCGCGACGTCTTCATTTCCTGTCACCTGTGATTATTTTTATTCAGGTAGCGGTACCGCCGTCTGAGCGTACCGTATCGGGTGGAAACCGGGTGTAGTGCTTCAGCATCCTCGCCATTGCGGTCGACGTTTTTCGGTAAAGGCACGCGGACCTTCAAGGCTGTCTTCGCTGGACTTGCGCTGCTCTTCCGCGTCGTAGCGCCGGGCCACGGCGTCGGCCAGCGGCAGGCCAAGGCCTTGCATGGCACAGGCCTTGGTTGCGCGAACCGCCAGTGGCGCACAAGCCAGAATGTCCGCCACCCACTGCTCGACGGCCTCATCGAGCAGGTGCGCGGGAACCACTTCGTTGATCAGGCCCAGCTCGTAGCCTCGTTGCGCGGTCATTGCCCGCCCAGTCAGCAGATACCCCATTGCCGCCTTGAGACCTATCTGGCGCGGCAGACGATGTACACCGCCCGCCGTGGCAATCAGCCCACGCCTGGGCTCGGGCAGGCTGAGTTGGGCATGTTCGGCGGCAACGATGATGTCGCACGCCAGGGCCAGTTCCAGTCCGCCGCCATGGGCCGAACCGTTGAGCCGTGCGATCAGCGGCTTGGCGAAATTAAAGCGGTCGGTCAAGCGTGTGGTGCGCAGCCATAAAGCAGCTTCAGCCTGTTTTTGCGCCTCATCGGCAACTGCCATTTCAGCCAGTTGCTTAAGGTCGCGACCGGCACTGAAGGCTTGGTCACCCTCCCCGGTCAGTACCCCGAGCCACAGTTCGGGGTCAGCCTCCAGCTCGTCGCATGCCAGGCTCAATTGATGGTAGGTAAGCGGGTCCAGCGCGTTGCGAACCTGGGGCCTGTTAAGGCGGATATAGAGCACGTGCCCGCGCCGTTCGGTCAGCACATTGTGCTGCTCGCTGCCCATGTCAGAGGCCCAGCACGCGTTCGGCGTTTTTGTGGAAGAACAGCTCCAGCACTTCATCGGAGTAGCCCAGCTCGTTCCATTCCTTGAACAGCCGCTCATGGGGAATGCTGGGGTAGTCGCTACCAAACATGACCTTGTGCTTGAGCCGCCCGCGAATATCACGTTTTAGCGCCTCGGGCAGGTATTTTGGCGCCCAACCGGACATTTCCCAGAACACATTGCCCTTGTGCAGTGCACAGACGGTGGTTTCGTCGATCCATGGGTAACCTGGGTGCGCCATGATGATGGTCAAGTCCGGGAAGTCAGCCGCCAGGGTATCGATAGACGATGGGTGCGCATGCCGGGTCTTGGCCCCAAAGCCACCGGGTAGGCCGGCGCCCATACCTGTCATGCCGACGTCAATCATCACCGGCACTTTCAGGGCGTTGATTTCCTCCCAGAGCGGGTAATAGCGCTGATCATCAACACTGAAGTGCTGCATGATGGGATGGAAGTGAAATCCAAGCATATTCAGGTCGCGGATCGCATGCTTGGCTTCATCAATCGCAACCTGCCCCATAGCCGGCTCCACAGCACCCCAGGCCTGAATGATGCAGTCGTGGCGATCTCGCATACCAGCCACATAGTCATTGTCGCAGGGCACAGTATTGATGGTTGCACGTAGATCCAATGCCACCAGCACCGCCTCGATGCCGGCGCTTTGAAACTCGCGAACCACTTCTTCCTCGGTCTTGGCCTTCCAGTCTCGGTGCCAGTATTCCGCTAAGGCCTTGACGTATGGACCTTGGCAGTCGATCCAGCGTTGGGTATTGGGGTAGCAGTGCAAGTCGATACGGCGCATATGATCGCATCCATTGTTGTTGTTGATCATTTATGAACGCGTTCTTTATATGATCGAGTCCAGCGTATGTCAAGCGCCCGATACGAGAGTGTCTGATCGGTTAATTCGTTTAACCTCCAGCGGCGCCGGGAATCACTGCCACCAACAATGGATCCTTTATTGAACAAAAACGATCTAAGCCCGATTATCGAACACTTTTTAAAAATACCTATATTATTGTTTTTAAACGTTTTTATTGATATGCAAAAAAAACAACCCATAACAATCGTAAAAATACACTTTCCAATGGATCCATATATTGATTGACTGGCACTGCACGGTGTCAGGTACTGCGCCTGCCCCGCTCATAAAAATAACAAGGGTGTCGTGATGAATGACTTCTCAATCGGGATCAAGCTTCGGCTTGTACCCACCTACGTGTGCCTGCCTCGCTTGTCCTTTACTCAGCCTCATTTCGAGGGGCAGCCATGAGCGTCGATCTGAAGAGCGTGGTAGATGAGCGTCCCATGGCGCGGTTCCAATGGTTGGCCGTGGGCATCTGTATTGTTTTGAACATGATCGATGGCTTCGACGTGCTGGTGATGGCCTTCACGGCCTCCTCGGTATCCGCCGAATGGGGTTTGAACGGCGCGCAGATCGGGCTGCTATTGAGTGCCGGACTGTTTGGCATGGCAGCAGGCTCTTTGTTTATTGCGCCGTGGGCGGATCGCTATGGTCGTCGGCCATTGATTCTGTTTTGCCTGCTGCTCTCCGGGGCCGGCATGCTGTTGTCGGCACTGAGCCAGACGCCGGTGCAGCTGGCGTTGCTGCGTGGGTTGACCGGCTTGGGTATCGGCGGAATCCTGGCCAGCAGTAACGTGATTGCCAGTGAATATGCCAACAAACGCTGGCGCGGGCTGGCGGTGAGCCTGCAATCCACCGGTTATGCCCTGGGAGCCACCTTGGGCGGCCTGTTGTCGGTGTGGCTGCTGACGCACTTTGGCTGGCGCTCGGTCTTCTTGTTCGGTGGCGCCGTGACCCTGGCGGTGATTCCACTGGTGCTGATGTACCTGCCTGAATCGCTGGACTTTCTGATCGCCCGCCGTCCCGAGAATGCCTTGGCACGCATCAATCGACTGGCCGCCCGCCTCGGCCAGCCAGCACTGCGCGAACTGCCCGTCGCCATTTCCGCACCGATTTCAGGCCGTGGGCGCCTGGCGCAGTTGCTCTCGCCTGATTCACGGCGCACCACCCTGCTGATCTGGCTGCTGTTCTTCCTGGTGATGTTCGGCTTCTACTTCGTGATGAGCTGGACACCGAAACTGCTGGTCTCAGCAGGGCTATCGGCACAGCAAGGTATCAGCGGCGGCGTGCTGCTGAGCGTCGGCGGTATCTTCGGCGCGGCGCTGATTGGTGGCATGGCGTCGCGCTGGCGGCTGACCCGGGTGCTGTCGCTGTTCATGCTGATTACTGCGGGCCTGCTGGTACTGTTCGTCGGTTCCGCTTCATCAGTATCCATGGCACTCGGCCTGGGCCTGTTGATCGGGCTCTTTGCCAACGGTTGCGTGGCTGGCTTGTACGCGCTATCGCCGATTGTCTACGACGCATCAGTACGAACAACAGGGGTCGGTTGGGGCATTGGTATCGGACGCATCGGCGCGATCCTTTCGCCGACCGTCGCCGGCCTGTTGCTGGACAGCGGTTGGCAGCCACTGCACCTGTACGGGGTGTTTGCCGTGGTTTTCGTTATTGCCGCCGCCGTGTTGCTGCTACTCAAGCTCAACACTCAGGCGCAACCTGCTGCCGAGCTCAGCCACGCCTGACGCAATGCAAAGAGGTAGCGAGGCCTTGCCTCGCTACTGATTACTACCCCCAGGAATACAACAATAATGACTTACCTTCCTCTCCCCCGGGCCCTGCTCGGCGGTGCAATAGCGCTTGCCTTATTACCTTCAGCGCATGCCGAGAGCAGCGGCTTTTTCGAGAATTCCAAGACCAGTCTGTTGCTGCGAAATTACTATTTCAATCGTGACTACAACGATCCCGGCGCCAGCAAGAGCAAGGTAGAAGAATGGGCCCAGGGCGCTATCCTCAAGTTCAATTCCGGTTACACCCCTGGCGTTCTAAGCTTTGGCCTTGACGGTATAGCGATGCTGGGTATCAAGCTCGACAGCAGCCGTCAGACCAGCGGTTCCGACCTGCTGCCGGTGCATGCAGATGGTCACTCCGCCGACAGCTACGGGCGTGCAGGGGTGGCCGCAAAAATGCGCTTTTCTGACACTGAGCTATTTCTGGGCGAGCTCATGCCCGATGTTCCGCTGCTGCGCTACGATGACGGACGCCTACTGCCACAGACCTTCCAAGGCACCATGCTGGTGTCCCGAGAGCTACCCGGCCTGAGCCTGCAGGGTGGCCAATACACCGCCACGAGCCTGCGTAATTCCTCAAACATGCAAGACCTCTCGGCCTGGGCGGCCCCCACCGTTACTTCGGACAGTTTCAACTATGCGGGCGCCGAATACCGTTTCAACGAACAACAAACCTTGATCGGCGCCTGGCATTCGCAACTCGAAGACATCTATCAGCAAAGCTTCCTGAACCTGCTACATAAACAGAAGTTTGGTGACTGGACTCTCGGCGCGAATTTGGGCTACTTCATCGATAACGATGACGGCAGCGCACGTATTGGTAACGTGCAAAGCAATACCGGCTACGGGCTGTTCTCGGCCAACCTGGGTGGCCATACGTTGTATCTGGGACTGCAAAAGGTCAGCGGCGATACCAGCTGGATGTCCGTGTATGGCAGTAGTGGGCGCACCTTGGGCAACGACATGTTCAACGGCAACTTCAGTAACGCCGATGAGCGCTCCTGGCAGGCTCGCTATGATTACAACTTCGTCGCCGCCGGCATTCCCGGTTTGCTGCTGATGACCCGCTATGGTCACGGCGAGAACGCCACCACCAAGGCGGGTAGCAATGGCAAGGAATGGGAACGTGACACCGAGGTCAGCTACACCCTGCAAAGTGGCCCGATGAAAAACCTTAGCGTGCGGGTCAACAACGCCACCAACCGTCGCAGCTTCAACAGTGATTTCGATCAGACCCGCGTGATCGTCAGCTACCCACTGTCTCTCTGATCCTCCCGCCAGGGGCGCTAGTCGCCCCTGCATACCCACCTTCCTTGCGTTACTATGGCGAACCACTTTTTGGAAGTCGCCTGCATGAGCAAACCGGGTCAAATGGTGCTGGTCGCACTGCGCAAAATGATCGCCTCGGGAGAGCTGGCGGCTGGCGAGCGGCTGATGGAGATTCCGACGGCGGAACGCTTCGGCGTCTCGCGCATGCCGGTGCGCATGGCCTTCCTTACCCTGGAACAGGAAGGTTTGCTGGTGCGCCATGGCGGAAGGGGCTATCAGGTGCGCTCGGTGAGTGCCGACGATATCGCCGGAGCCGTGGAGGTGCGTGGGGTACTGGAGGGGCTGGCCGCGCGGCAGAGCGCCGAACGCGGATTGAGCGAGCAAGCGCAGGCGGCGTTGCACGAATGTCTGGTGCAAGGCGATGCATTATTCGACAAAGGCTACGTGACAGAAGAAGACCTTGAGGCCTTCCATGACCTCAACATGCGCTTTCATCAGGTGATCGTCGAAAGCAGCGCCAACCCGGCCATCGCCGAAGCCCTGGCACGAAACGACCATCGCCCCTTCGCTTCAGTGTCAGCGCTCGCTATCGATCGTGAAGACATGGCACGCGAATACCGGCGCTTCAACTTCGCTCACATGCAACACCACTCGGTCTTCGACGCGCTGGTCAGTCGCCAGGGTGCACGCGCTGAAGCCATTATGCGTGAACACGCCAATGCGACCTTGCGTTACGCCGAGGTATTCGGCGCGATCAGCAATAGCGAACGGATGAAAGTGATCGCGCGCGGCGAATAATCGGCTCGTTCAAAGATCCAGCACCAATAGCGCTGATTTAGCCCTCGAACAGCAGGGCGTGAACTGATCATTGGCAGCTTGCTCTTCTTCGGTGAGGAACAGGTCACGGTGATCAGGCACCCCTTCCAGCACACGGGTCAGGCAGGTTCCGCAGACGCCCTGTTCACAGGAAATTGCAATCTCGACACCGTAGCTTTCCAGCACCTGGACCACCGTCTTGTCGACTGGAATGTCGAACACCTGCCCACTACTGCCAAGCTTGACCTGGAACGACCCATCGCCACGGGTATCCACAGGCGCTGCGGCGAAGTATTCACGGTGCAACTGCCCATCGCTCCACCCTTGGGCCTTGGCGCTGTCGAGCACAAACTGCATGAACCCTGAAGGGCCACAGACATACAGGTGCAAGTCCGGCCCAGGTTTGGCCAGAACCTTGGCGGCATCCATACGCGAATCGGCTTCTTCATCGAAATGCAGGTGCACGCGATCAGAAAAGGATGCCCCTTTGAGTCGTTCGGCAAATGCCGCACGCTCACTTGAGCGAGCACAGTAATGCAGCTCGAAATCGGCACCGCTGTGGGCCAGTTGCTCGGCCATACAGAGAATCGGAGTGATGCCGATGCCACCCGCGAACAACAGGCTGCGCCGAGCCTCACCCACCAGAGGGAAGAGGTTACGCGGTTCACTGATGAACAGCCGATCGCCACTGTTGATCTGCTCATGCATGCTCTGAGAACCACCGCGCGAGGCCGCGTCCTTGAGCACACCGATCAGGTAGCGATGGCGCTCTTGCGGGTGATTGCACAGTGAGTACTGGCGGATCAGTCCGCTGGGCAGGTGCACGTCGATATGGGCGCCGGCACTGAAGCTGGGCAATGCCCCGCCTTGTGCACAGGTCAACTCGTAGCTGCAAATATCCAACGCTTCGTTGTTGCGGGATGTCACGACGACTTCAATCATGGCGAACCTTCAAGACCGGCCACCGCAGTGGCCGTGAACAAGATCAATGGGAGTGGACTGGCGTATTGCCCAAGGGCGTTCCCTTTCGCTATTTCACCGCAGCAATCAGCTCGACAGCCGGTGCTCGCTCACGGGCGATGATGCGTTCCAACACGCGCCTGGACTGCACACCACCGGCATCGATATTGAGCTTGAGCAAGTTGCGCTCAGGATTGGCCAGCAGGTTTTGCTGCTGCTGTTCGAGCATGTCGAGGTCTTCGCTGAAAATCTTTCCCTGGCCCTCGCGGATGGTGTCGGTCAGGGCTTCGTCGTGCGGATTGAAGTTGCGTGCCATACCCCAGAAGTACCAGATCGAGGTCTCGGTTTCCGGTGTAATGAAGTCGACCACAATGCTCGCGGCTTTGTGTTGCGGCTCAGCGTTGTAACCACCTTTGCCGGCGTGGGCCACGCCCACCTCAATCAAGACATGACTGGGCGGGCTGAAGCGGCAAATCTGCCAGCGGTCCACCGGCACGTCGTCGGCCAGGTTGTTGCCACGCAGGGCCATGCGCCAGAACGGTGGCGCCATGATGTTTTCCATGTGCCGCGCGGTGACCACTTCGTCACCCTGAACGGTCGTGACCGGCGGCGCTTCATCGATCTCTTTCTGGCCGATGCTGGAGGCGTGCACGTAGGTTTCGTGGGTGAGGTCCATCAGGTTATCGATCATCAGTCGATAGTCGCAATTGATGTGGAACAGCCCACCGCCGTAGGCCCACTCATCGCTGACCGCCCATTCCAGATGGTGGATCAGGGCTGGGTCAGCCTTGTCCTGCTCCCCAGGCCAGACCCAGATGAAACCGTAACGTTCTTCAACCGCGTAAGTCTTGTTACACGGAAAGCCCCGTACGCGCTGCCCTGGCATTTCGACGGTTTTGCCGTCACAGCCCATCACCAGGCCGTGGTATCCACAGACCAGGTTGCCGTTCTCGACATACCCAAGCGAAAGGGGGGCACCGCGATGTGGGCAAAAATTCTCGACAGCGGCAACCCGCCCTTCATGGCCTCGATAGAAAACGATTTTCTCACCGCATATTTGCCGCCCAAGGGGCTTGCTAGCGATCTCGTCGGGGGTGCAGGCGACATACCAGGTGTTTTTCGGATACATGAGAATCTCCGGGACAGGCTTGTTTTTATGGATCCATTTGAGCGGACCAGCCCGGCTTAAGTCAAGGTTTTTGTAGATTAATACAGATCAATGGATCCATTAAAGCCAATTCATCACTATTCAACCTTTCGAGCACCTTACATAAGCGAAGCCGCTTCCATGCCTGATCCGATCGCAGTATCCAAATTCCGGCTCGACGAAAATCGCCCACGCCCACCCTGTTGGTCACTGGTGTGGGCCGTCATCGCCGCAGAGAGTCTGGGAACGCCATTCCTGCTTGAGCGGTGATCCGACGATGACTGACGCTGTTCCAATACTAACCAACGAAGTCAGCGTGTAATCCTCAATCGATACTAGGCTCCATCAACCGAGGCATCCGCTTCGGGACTTTGGAGATCACCATGACTACTCAGAACCTCAGCGGCAAAGTGGCGTTGATCCAGGGCGGATCCCGCGGTATCGGCGCAGCCATCGTCAAACGTCTGGCTGCTGAAGGCGCAACGGTTGCCTTCACCTACGTCAGCTCCACCACCAAAGCCGAAGAATTGCAAAACAGCATCGCCACCAGCGGCGGCAAAGCCCTGGCTATCAAGGCGGACAGCGCCGATGCCGAGGCCATTCGCAGTGCCGTGAGCGCTACCGTCAAAGCCTTCGGTCGCCTGGACATCCTGGTCAACAACGCCGGTGTGCTGGCCGTTGCCCCCCTGGAAGATTTCAAACTTGAAGACTTCGACCAGACCCTCGCCATCAACGTACGCAGCGTTTTCATCGCCACCCAGGCCGCCGCCGCACACATGACCGAAGGCGGTCGCATCATCAACATCGGCAGCACTAACGCCGACCGCATGCCCTTCGCCGGTGGTGGCCCTTACGCCATGAGCAAAGCGGCGCTGGTCGGCCTGACCAAAGGCCTGGCCCGCGACCTCGGCCCACGCGGCATCACTATCAACAACGTGCAGCCCGGCCCGGTCGACACCGACATGAACCCGGCCCACGGTGACTTCGCTGAAAGCCTGATCCCGTTGATGGCGGTGGGTCGTTACGGCACAGCCGAAGAAATCGCCAGCTTCGTTGCCTACCTCGTGGGACCCGAAGCCGGCTACATCACGGGTGCCAGCCTGACCATCGACGGTGGTTTCGGCGCTTGATCCACTAGACGCAATCAAAAATGTGGGAGCGAGCCTGYTCGCGAAGACGGTGTGTCAGGCGACATAGTTGTCGTC